>JAFGBA010000035.1 GCA_016933395.1 Sedimentisphaerales bacterium
CATTGCTCAGCATGATTCGTCCAATGCTATCACTCTGAAAACTGCCGCCTTCAAGGGTGTTGGCGAATAGCATCCCCAATGTTCCGGTAATGCTGACATCGCTTTGACTGATCGTGCCCGCCCGCAGCATGGTGCGGCTGGTCGCGGCGAAGTTTACCGTCGCGCCGAAGATATCGCCCAGCATGGCGTTGCCGATGGTTCCGTCCAGGTTAATGTCGCCCATCACATCGACCTTCGAGGCCATGAGCATTTTCAGGTCGGCCGTGCCGGTCAGCGTTCCCAGTTGGGTGCGGCCGCTGCCGGTTAAAATCATTAGGGAACCGGATTCTCCGCCGATAAACTCGATAGCATTGATATCGGGTTCATTGCTATTGCCAAGCGTCAGACGTGCCTGAGCATCACCCATCAGCATGACACGCACATTGTCGCCATCATGGTCGGTGAAACTGTAGGAGTGGCCCTGGCTCAGCAGGGCATAGGCGTCTGCGCTAAGATTGGCTGTCTGATAGGTTTGTTCGGCATCATCCGCGATGAGCATCAGGCGGTCCGTGATCGAGCAGGCAAATTCCGTAACGAGACGCACCGAGACGGTGACTTCCTGCCCGGCGGGAATGGTAATAAGGTTATTCCCGACCAGTTCAAATTCGCCGCCATCCTGGAGGGACAGCGACACTGTGATGGGAGACAGACTGTGATTGGTCAGCCGCCAGACATCCAACACCGTATTATCAGCCAGGTTGACCGAGCCGGCCGCGATGAGGCCATCTTCCGTACCATCGGCTTCCGCGACGGCCAACGCGCCATTCATCGCTTGTCCTGTCAAGGAGATGATGGTTTGTTCCGCATCAGGGTCGTTGCTGGCAATGACCAGATTACCGGAGTACTCTGTCGCATAAGTTGGCGTGAAGGAAAGAATCACGGTCAGTGTTTGACCAGGCGTGAGGGTGATGTCGTCGTGGCTGTTGGAGGCGGTGCAGGCAACATTTGAGGAAAAACCGTTAGCGATGGTTAGTGCGGAAATAGTCAGGTTTCCGTCACCGGTGTTGCCCAGCGTTACTGTTTGGGTCGGGGTATCGCCGAGGTACACAGCGCCAAAGTCGATGTCCAGATCATTGGAGATTTGTGCTGTTTCCGTCACGGATAAAACGCCCCCGACAATTTGTGCCTGCAGGTTATAGGTTAGAACGGACTCATTGGGAGCATTGCTGCTGATAACCAGTTCACCGCTGAGGGTTTGGCGGATATCTGATGCGACTTCGAGCACAATCATACATTGCTGGCCCGGTGCGATTGTTAGAGCAGATCCGCTAAAGCCGCTGGCGATGGTAAACGGGGTGGTCAGACTGATATTGGTGATGGTCAGCATATCGTCGCCCTGATTGGCGATAACCAGCGTTTCAGCCGCTTCCTGGCCGCGCTGGACAGCGCCGAAATTTAAAGTCGTCCCTATCAGGCTTCCATCACCGGTTATCACGATATCGGGTTCCGGATTGCAGCCCTGACCCGCCAGGCTTACGATAATACTGCTTTCGTCAGGGTCATTCGTAACGATAGTTATAGCGCCACTGTCGGCTCCCACCCCGTCAGGTTCGTAAGTGATGGTAACGGTCAAATGGTCGCCGGGAGTTAGGCTGATATTATCGCTGCTGTTACCGGCCTGACTGGTCTGGTTGAGCGAGAAGCATCCACCCGCTGTCAATTGCGAAATCACTAAATCACCATAACCTTCATTGGTGATAGTGATGGATGCGTTAAGGGAATTACCGAGAGATACTTGGCCAAAGTTTACGGAGTGATCGGTTGTCGAACCGCTGGAATCAGTTACCGTGATATCCGGCAATTGCGGGCCGCTATCGAAGGTCAGGGTATAGCTGCCGGACGAGGCGTTGTTATTGCTGCTAATCAGAACCGTATAACTCATTCCCGCCGTAGCATTAAAGGTAATGCCGCTGTCAGTGCCCTGCAAGTCGTTGTTTTGAGCGATAGCGGCGCCATCGCTGGTGCGAACAATCTGCAGATACGAATCGAGATTGCTATAGGTGTCGGTGTTAATGGCGACGGTTAACTCGCCTGTCTGGCCGGCGGTGAATTTAAAGGTATCTACATCATCACGACGTTCCAGCAGACCGGAAATCGAATTGCCGGTTACAATCGTTGTTGCCGTAAACCGGGTATCACCGTAATCATCGCCGCCGCTGCTGACATAGCCCAGATTGGCGCCCATGAGGCTTTGGGTGTCCTGAGTCTGACTGCTGCTGGGAATGGTTCCACTACCGAAACTTTGCACGCGTGGTGAAAGCGGCAGATAGGGATTCATCATACATGTTGGATCAGATACATGGTTGGCGCCGTACGTGTGGCCGGCTTCATGGGTAATCAAATTAGCAATGTATTCGCTGAAAGCCAGCAGGCTGCCATAGGAATACTGTTGATAAATACCCAGTTCTTCGATGAAGGCGAAACCGTAATTACTGGCGTCCGTATTGCCAACGTCGTAAGTCGCCACGCCGATAACGCTGCTGCCGGGACGAAACCACTCATTATCGCCGCCAACGTAAAGGGTGGTGTATTCACCCGAGGCAGGCTGAGTGGTGGTAACCTGTATATTATAGGCGGCGTAATCTTCCTGCACGAATTGTGTAATATAGGAGATGGACTGGCTTTCCTGTCCGCCCCAGCCGAACATGCTCAGGTTATAGGCGGGGATGTCCACATAATCACTGCCTAAATAGAAATCGCCGCTGCGGCTATAAACCCGCGCGCCGTCAAAATCCAGAAATAAAGTGTAAACTCCGCCGGCCAGGGCAGTTTGATTAAAACCGCCGGGTCCGCTTCCGCCGTCCCCGATCGTGAGGTAATCCATACCGGATGTGTCGAGGATCGGTACGGCGATATCCTGTATTTGGGAGTTATCGGCCTGGTCCCACCCCAGAGGATCGCTGTAGGTAGCGTCGGGAATGCCATAGCCGGGCTTGATGAAGTCGCTAAGGTCTTCATCGATCCAACCGGCCACCGAATAGCTTAGCAGCAGGCGGGATTCAAGGTTTTCCAGCCTAAGTTTTTTCGCGGGAATAAGGGATTGAAAACGTCTTCGTCGTAATGTCCTGAATGCCATAATCGTAGCCTCTCTGCAAAAAATACAGCTTCGAAGCGTCCCGGTTCTTCCGGCCATAGGCGCATACGATGCGCCAACGTCCGAAAAAACCACTGCATCCAGGTGCGACGCAATTCAACGGCCCCGGCCGTCCGGCGCAAATCGGACAGCCGCCGCTGAATGTGGTATCGACATGTCAATGATTCATATTCAGACAAGTTCCGAAAAAAATTACGATATCAGTACTGATAAACACCCTTCCAGGCAGGCCAGTTGTTACAAACGATTTACTTGCACGGTTAATAACCGGATTACCCCTTTATAATATCACCCTCCTAATATGCAAAATAACTCTTCAGAAAGCAAATGGGTCCGATACGTTATTTAATCGGTCGGTGAGAAAAACAGCAAGCCGCTTCCGCCGGAACATGTGATGCTTAAAAGTGTTATCTTGGGAATAATCGATACATTCGTTACAATCCATACCATTTATCGATAGCATGGTGCACGCGTTCACGCGACATGGCCGCCATTAAATCCATTTGTGCTAATTTACGCTGGGGATGCCGTTTTACGTAACGAATGCTGAACTTGCGAAAATATCCAACGGCTTTTTTCTCCGGGTATAATTCACATAACATGTCAAAATGTTCATGCATGATAGCCGCCTGTTCGGCGAGAGAGGGAGGCGCAGGCAAGGGTTGATTTGCCAATAGAGCGCGAGCCTCGGCGAAAATCCATGGATTACCGATAGCGCCGCGGGCGATGGCGACGCCATCCAGATTATTTTCGTTCATGCGGGTGACAACATCCTGAGCGGTTTTTATATCGCCGCTGCCAAAAATCGTTGCGGATGGATAACGCTGTTTGAGCCTGCGAAGCGGTTCCCAGTCAGCCTTTCCGCGATACCGCTGCACGACGCTGCGTCCATGCACTACCAAAGCGTCCACGCCATCGGCAATGGCCTGGTCACATATCGTCTCGAATCGCTCTCGCGACCACTCATCATGATCCCAGCCGATGCGCAGTTTTATCCACAGCGGCCGGGACACCACGTCCCGCACCCGGCGAAAGATATCACGCACCAATTTGGGATTATTCATTAAGCCCCCGCCACGATCCCGGCGCAACACCTTGGGAGCCGGGCAGGCGAAATTTAAATCCACCAAATCAAAACCGAGTTCCTCCAAACCCTTGGCCGCTAACGCCATGGTTTCCGGATCATACCCCATTAATTGCCCGCCGATGGGGTGGTCATCATCGGAGATTTCCGCCGCCGCCTTTCGCCGAGCGCGGGGATGAGCCAACACCTTATCGAGCATTACTCCCGCAAATGTAAGTGGCGCTCCGAACCGCCGTGCCAACAAGCGCATGGCTCGATCACTATAGCCGCTAAGAGACGCCTGCATGATCGGCGCCGCCAGATACAAACCTCCCGGATAAATGTTTTGCGGCGCCAGGTGTTGTTGGGATTCCAATGTCATAATTGATTATTAAACCAAATAAAATTGGATTTTCCACCATTTTGTCACATCCGTTTCTCCAGTTGAATCCTTTAATGATATGGCTTATGATATTGTGTATTCATATGGGAGACATTTGTCATGACGACTCAACAACGAGAGGCGGTTTTATGGTCATCCGCGGAGGATAAAACGGTTCGGTGCGGCTTGTGTCATTTTCACTGCCATATAAAGGATGGCGACGTGGGACATTGCCAGGTGCGGCGCAATGAAGACGGTGTTCTTTATTCACTTAACTATCATGCCATTTGTGCGGTTCATGTGGATCCCATCGAGAAAAAACCTTTATATCACTTTCAACCGGGGAGTCGCTGTTTTTCCCTGGCGGCCGTGGGATGCAACTTCCGTTGTGATTTCTGCCAAAACTGGCAAATCAGCCAGTTCCCCCGCTTGCGTCAGCAGGTTTCCGGCCAATCCTATCGGCCGGAAGACCTGGTTAATGCCGCCCTGGAACAGCGTTGCACCAGTATCGCTTATACCTACACCGAACCGACTATTTTCATGGAACTGGCTGCCGATAGCGGTCGCTTGGCGAAAACCAAAGGCCTGGCCAATGTTTTTGTCAGTAATGGCTATATGACACCCGAAGCAGTGGATTTTGCCGCCGACTGGCTGGACGCCATCAATGTGGATCTAAAAGCCTTTACGGAGAAATTTTACCACACTTATTGCAAGGCGACGCTTAAAGGTGTAATGGAAACTCTGCGCTATATCGCCCGCCAGACGGATATCTGGTTGGAGGTCACCACGCTGATTATACCTGGAGCCAACGACGGCGACGATGAACTCAAACAACTGGCCGGATTTATCGCCGAAGAACTGGGAACGCACGTGCCCTGGCACATCAGCCGCTTTCATCCCGACTACGAGCATACCACCGCGATAGCCACCCCGCCGGAAACTCTGGAAAAGGCATATCAGATCGGCCGGGCGGCGGGGCTGCATTATGTCTATGTCGGCAACCTGGCCGGCAGCGGCCGGGAAAACACCATCTGCCATGCCTGTGGCCAATTGCTTATCGAACGCCTTGGTTATCGTCTTGGTCAAATCAACCTTCAAAATGGCAATTGCCCTAACTGTGGTGAATCTATGGCCGGCCGAGAAGCAGGAAAACAAGGTTTAAGTGAAATATAAAAGGCATAAATAAGAATAACGGGCATAATATTCCCAATACACGATCATTTTTTTGAACTTTTAGTGAACATGTGCGTATTATCGACATGCCCCTGCGGGGGTGTCGGTTAACGTTATATCTGTAAAAGGTCAACGGGTTGTAACGCCATTTCAAGGAGACCGATGTATGTTAAGGTGGTTTAAGCAGTTAGACAGGATTCTCCGCGGGGATGCCACCCGGCTGGAGCAGTTACAGCAAGGGCAAATCGAGTTTAGCGTTGGGGGGGTGGTGCTGGTGACGGTGGTGCTGGCGATGATTTACGGCGTGTGCATGGGGGCTTTCGCCATGATTCGCACCAGCGGGGAGGCGTACATGCAGTTGATCGCCAGTACGGTAAAGTTTCCGCTGCTTTTCTTTTTGACGCTGGTGGTGACGTTTCCATCGCTGTATGTCTTTAACGCCCTTATCGGTTCACGTCTTTCGGCGGGGTCGGCGCTGCGGCTGATGACGGCGGCGATCGGGGTGATGATGGCGGTGGCGGCGTCGCTGGGGCCGATTGTGGTATTCTTTTCGGTCAGCACCACCAGCTATCATTTCATGTCGCTATTGAATGTCGTCGCCTGCACCGTGGCGGGGCTGTTAGGATTGGCATTTTTGCTGCGGACGCTGCACAGGTTGGTGTTGATTCAAACCTACGAGGAAGAAAAGCCTTACATCCCGACTAATAACACACTACCTCCCGAGTCTGCACCTGCTCCGGTGGAAGAGCAGATGGATTCTACTCCTCAGGAGAAACCACTGCCGGCATCGGCTCTGGATTTTATGGGGCCGCAACCCATTCCGCGTGTCAGTCGGGTGTTCAAGACTTGGGTGTTGGTATTTGCCCTGGTGGGGGCACAGATGAGCTGGATCCTGCGTCCCTTCATCGGCAATCCCGCCCAGCCCTTCACCTGGTTTCGCGAGCGGGAAAGCAATTTCTTTATGGCCGTTTTCAAGGCATTACAGAGTTTACTGAATTGATTTGTCACCTTGAATCCTTCGCTGTGCTCGAGGATAAACTCCGCGAAAAGTCTCTCTTTCAGTTTTAAGAGATGCTTTATCATCCACCTTTTGCGGATTCAGCATGATGGAAATATTATATGGCGGCATTCCTGCTAAAAATCGATGGTATCCTGCGCGGTCGAGAATCATTGGATGATAGCGGCTCCACCTTGCGCCGGATTCTGATGTTATGGCTGTTGATGTGCCTCTTCGGCATTACTTATGGTGCAGTCATGGGTAGTTACGGTCCGCAAACAGGTCCGCGCGGCTGGCAGATGGTGTTTTCCGGGGTAAAGGTTCCGCTTCTATTACTGGCGACATTTTTCCTGAGCCTGCCCAGTTTTTTCGTATTGAATACCATCGCCGGTCTGCGGGATGACTTTGGCGCTGTCATGCGCGCCCTGGCGGCGACCCAGGCGGGACTGACGATTGTGCTGGCGTCTTTTGCCCCGCTGACGTGGCTATGGTATGCCTCCTGGGGCGACTATCGGGCGGCGACGTTGTTTAACGCTCTGATGTTCGGCCTGGCCAGCCTTTCCGCCCAGCGACTATTAAGTCGGTATTACCATCCCCTTATCCAGCGGCGGCCGCGCCATCGGTTTTTGATGTGGACGTGGCTGATTATCTACAGTTTCGTCGGGATTCAAATGGGCTGGATTCTGCGTCCCTTTATCGGCGATCCCAATTCGCCCACCCAGTTCTTTCGCTCCGGCGCCTGGGGCAACGCCTATGTGCAGCTATTCAATACCTTCTGGAGCCTGGTAGGGGGGTAGTAACAAACCATATAATTTCCCTGTGGACAGTCGGGGAGTCGGCCGGTTAGAATTTCGCATTTTAACCGGCCGTTGGCTTTTAGGAGTACGGAAAAATGGCTTTGCAGGATCAGGTTTTACGCATTACAGAGGATATTCTCCAAAATCCCACCGCTCCGTTCCGCGAAGAAGCGGTGCGTAACCATATACGCAGCTTTTGCCAGGATAGAGGCATCGCCGCCCGGCGGGACCGCATGGGCAATGTCGTCGCCGAATATGGCGACCGGCGGCGGCCGTGCCTGCTGGCCTTCGCCGCACACATGGACCATCCGGGTTTTATTATCGCCAAGGATTCCGTCCGCAACCGCACGCACGCCTTGTTCTATGGCGGCGTGGAAGAATCCTATTTTCGGGGCGAACGGGTAAAGGTATTTACCGCCGCCGGGCCGGTAAGGGCGCGGGTGGTGCGGACGAAATTCAATCTCAAGCGTCAAATCAAACGGGTGGAACTGAAAACCGAAGGTCCGGTTTGCCGGGGCGATGTCGCCATGTGGGATTTGCCGCCGTTTAAAGTAAGCGGAGGCAAAATCCATACCCGCAGTTGCGATGACGTCGTCGGCTGCGGGGCGATTCTCGCCTGGCTGAATGAGTTGGCCCGCCGCCGGATTCCCTGCCGGGTTAAGGCCGTTTTCACCGTTGCTGAAGAAGGCGGCTGCCATGGCGCCAAGTACCTGGCCCTCAAAAAACGTCTGGATCAGGATGTGCCCATCATCACGCTGGAAACCAGTTCCGAGCGGCCCAATGCCCTTATCGGCGAGGGGATGGTCATCCGCGTCGGTGACAATCGCAGCGTGTTTCACGATGGATTGACCGAGTTTCTGGTGCAAACCGCCCGCACCATCGCCCGACGCGACGAAAGTTTTAAGTTCCAGCGCCGACTGATGGATGGCGGCCGTTGCGAGTCCTCGATATATCAGACTTTTGGCTTGCCAACCGCTGCTTTATGCGTCCCCTTGGGCAACTATCATAATCGTGACAAAAAGCGCAAGAAAATCGCCGCTGAAGTGGTCTCCGTTGCGGACCTGACCAGTATGGTTCAACTGATGATAGCCGCCGTCCAG
>JAFGBA010000004.1 GCA_016933395.1 Sedimentisphaerales bacterium
ACACCATAGCGCCCAAACCAACCAAAAGCGAAGTGAAACTGGAAACTCCTCAACCGCTTGATCCCAATGTTCCCATGAGTGAACAAGAGGCGCAAATAACTTCTGTAACGGGTAAAAGCGTGCAATATACCGTCGACGACGGCGCCACCTGGAAGCAGGCCCAAAAAGGAGTGAAGCTCTCACACGATGCGGCCGTGCGAACCGGTTTCGCCAGCCGTTGTGAAGTCAGTTTCCAGGGATTGACGGTGCTGATTGTCGAGCCGCTTTCCTCGGTTAAAATTGCCGAGTACCTGGGCGCACCGACCGCACAGAAGGTTCAAGCCAACCTCCAATATGGCGCCGTGCGCGCAGGTGTGGAAAAAGGACGCATTAAAAGCGACACCCGCATCAGCACCGCCGTAAGCACCTTGAGCATTCGCGGCACGCTGGTGTATGTCGAATATGATCGCGGCACGCGCCGTTGCCGGCTGAAAGTGGAAAAGGACGGCCCCGCCCTGGCCCGCGCCGCACGGGGCGAATACCTCCTCGATGAGGAAATGGATACTGACTGTTCCTTGAGTCGATATCTGGATCAGGCCGTGTTTCGCCATCACGTCTGGCTCACCGGCGATGTGCGGCTCGGTTATGACAGCGAAGGAATTAATGAGAGTCTGGCCCATTACGGCAACACCCCGACCTTCGAGGAAGGCGGCAAGACCTTTAACAATCCCCGTTCGGTGACCGAGCAACAACCTCCTTCAGATTATATTTATCCTGGCGATGATATTCCCATTGGCAATTATCCGGCAGGCTAGACTTCATATACTTCCGTTATGAATGCAATGGCGAGGCCGGTTTGGTTCTTGATATTGAAGAATACAATGACGTTTCATGACGGTGGTGGCCGCTGTCGCGCATGCGGGGAAAGTTCCATATATCGCTCACGCGGCAGTGTACGAACAGGTTTATTGGTGGGGCTGGCGGCGACGCTGGCGGCGATTATCGCCGGGCGCCTGGAGGTGTTCAACACGCTGGAATTGAAGTGGCTCGATGTCCGCATACGCGAATTTAATTTTGCCCGGCCCGATTCGAATATCGTTCTTGTTTTTATTGACGATAAAAGCCTGGAGAAAATTGGCCGCTGGCCCTGGCCGCGCCGTTATATGGGAGAAATGATTCGTTTGTGTCGTGAGGCCGGCGCCAGGGAGGTGAATGTCGATATCATCTTTCCTGAACCTCAGCCGCTGGAATTGGTGCAGCCGGGCTTGACCGATCATAATCCTTACGAGTCGCCACTAACCTATCTTCTTGCCAAAGATTCATTTAGCACCATCAATAATGATAAGGAATTGATCGATGACATTACTCAGGCGGGCGGGGTCACTTTGGCGTTTCACGGCGAGCCAAAGACGAATGAAGAAAAGCCGTCCGATGATCCTCAGTATGAGCAATTGCTCGCTCAGATGCGTAACTGGGTTATGGCCCATCCCGACCGAACGGACGATTTTGCGGAATCTTATCTGTCGATATATCCTGATGCGGACATTAAAACCCGCAATGATCGCTATCAACAGGCCCTTAAAATCTATATGCACCAACGGTCATTGGAGGCGTTGAGTCAATATAGCTGGCCGTTGCCGACCAAACAGCCGCAAGTGCCTATCATCGAAATGACGGATTTGATTGCACCGCTGCCGGAGATGATAAACGCCGCTGATGATTGTGGTTTTGTTACCGTTAGATTGGACGAAGACGGCAAAGTCCGGCGCATTCCCCTTTTGGCGCGTTACGGTGACCGGCTATATCCGCAGTTGGCGTTTTTATCAGCCTGCAAACATCTTGGCGTAACCTATAAGGACATTGATTTATCATCACCCCATTGCATGAAAATGACGGTCGATGGCCGTGTGGTAACGATTCCCCTCGATGACGAAGGCATGATGCTCATTAACTGGGTAAAGTATAAAGCGATTCCAGCGACGGTTGTCGGCGAAATTCTTAAAACGATTCCGGCGTCGTTTATCGTCCAAATTTTCAAGAATGAAGAAGCATTCGATGAAAATAAAAAACGTCTGAAAACGATTGAAAATATATCATGGCAACTTGAAGGTATTCCTCAGGATCGTAGTGGATTAAGCGATGGCGATCAACGACGCGTGGCTGAACTTGAATCCCAATTAGCGGCCTTGCCTGATATTGAGACGCTTGAGCAAGCCAATCAAAAATTATATGAAGAAAATATCGCCCTTAAACAAGAATTACATGTTAGTTTAAATGACAAGATCGTGTTTATTGGTTCCAATGCCACCGGCGCTGCGGATTTCGTCATCACACCGCTAGACCGCACCGCGGACTCCCGCACTCCTGGCGTAGTAGTCCACGCCAATATTCTCAATACCGTTCTGCAATACGCCAATATTTTCCAACCCTCGACCCTTACGGAATTGTTGGTGACATTGTTCCTGGGCATTTTGCTGACGGTGATCGCCTCACTGGGCAAACCTTCCATCAGCGGACTGACACTGGTGGCCATCATTTTACTGGCGGTGTTTATTAACTTCATCATTTTATTCCATTGGGGACATTACTGGTATGCTTTTGTTACGCCGCTGGCGGCTATTCTGGCCTCGTTTACCTGCGTCACCTTTTACCGTCAGATATTCGAAGGCCGCACCAAACGCCGCATCACCGCCCGCTTTAAGCAATATGCCGCGCCTGCCCTCGTGGACCGCATCGTCCAGGCCGCTGACACCCTGACTTTCGCCGGCGAAACCCGCGTGCTGACCTGTTATTTCTCCGATCTTGCCGGCTTCACCACCATCAGCGAGCATCTTGGCCCTGAAAAAACCGTTTCTGTCCTCAATATCTATCTCGACCGTATGACCGAAGTTCTCGATCGTCATCTCGGCACCGTCAACAAATTCCAGGGCGATGGCGTTTTCGCCTTTTTCGGCGCTCCTGCGCCGCTGGACGATCACGCCGTCAAAGCCTGTTCGGCCGCGCTGGATGCCCAAGCGGAATTGGCCCGGCTTTGCGATGAACAGCGCCGCGAGGATAACGAATTTCCGAATTTGACCATGCGCATCGGTCTCAGCACCGGTCCTGTTGTTGTCGGCGACTGCGGTTCCCAGCGACGTTTTGATTACACCGCCATCGGTGATAACGTCAATCTCGCTTCTCGCCTGGAAAGCGCCAACAAGGCTTTCGGCACTCACATTATGATTTCCCAGGATACTCGCGACGCCGTAGGCGACCAGTTCGCCTTCCGCTACCTCGGCGGCGTCCGCGTCGTCGGCAAGCAGCAATCCGTGGGTATCTACGAACTCATCGGTCCCGCCGACAGCCTTGCCCCCAACCGCCGGACTTTTGCCGAACGCTTCGAAATGGCCGTGCGTGAATATCAGACAGGCAATTTCACCGCGGCCTTGGAGCATCTCGACGCCCTTGCCGCCGAACACCCCGCCGACAAATCCATCTTGCTCTACCAGCGAACCTGCCGCGAGCTGCTCACGACCGGCAAACCCGACGACTTCGACGGTTCCATAACCTTAAGCGAAAAGTAATGTGATACTCCGGGGCAACATGAAATGATCGATGCCGCTAATAACGAACTTGCTCTCGACATCAACCGTATCAGCGTTCGTTACGATGGCCGTTGGGTCCTGCGGGATTTTTCCCTGCGACTGGCGCAAGGTGAAAAACTCACTCTTACCGGCCCGTCAGGCGTCGGCAAAACCACCATACTCCGCTGCGTACTGGGTCTGGTTCAGCCCGATCATGGCGCTATTCGTATCAACGGTCAACTGCTCAACGAATACCATGTCTGGAACATCCGCCGCCAACTCGCTTACGTTGCCCAGGAACCAAACCTCGGTTCCGGCCCCACCCGTGACGTTCTCGAGCGTCCATTCGCCTTCAGGGCTAACAGCGCGTTAAAAAATAATCTCCACCGTGTCCCCGAATTGTTTGACCGCTTCTTGCTCCCGCATCACCTGCTCGATAAAGACATCACCAATCTTTCCGGTGGCGAAAAACAGCGTATCGCCCTGATTTCCGCTATCCTGCTTGAACGCCCCATCATTCTACTCGATGAGGCTTCTTCCGCCCTTGACGCCGACAGCAAACGCGCCGTCATCGACTATATTCGCCAGGTTCCCGATCTCACCGTTCTGGCTGTCGCCCATGATGATGAATGGCAGGCGTTTGCCGACCGTACTATCAGCCTTACCTCCCCTAAGGTTTTGTTACATGAATGATATCATCAACATCAACATATCCGGCATGATCGTCGGCTATATTCTGCTGCTTGTTCCTCTGGCTATTATTCTTTACCAGCGCGTCCCAATTCTCAAAGACACCGCTATCGCCCTGGTTCGCATGACCGTGCAATTGCTCTTTGTGGGCTTTTATCTGCAATACCTTTTTAAGCTCAACAACGTCTGGCTGAATCTTCTCTGGCTCCTGGTCATGATGGTTGTTGCCGATGGTTCCATTATCCGCGGTTGCCGCCTCCGCGCCTCCTGCTTCGCCATCCCGGTCTTCATAGCCTTGTTTATCGGCACGGCCATCCCCGTTCTCGTTTTCGTCGGCATCATCCTCCGCCGCCCTGACCTCCTCGACGCCCAATACGCTATTCCCATCGGCGGCATGGTCCTTGGCAACTGCCTCCGTGCCGACATCATCGGCTTGCACGGTTTCTATGAATCCATCCGCACCCACGAAAAAGCCTACCACCACACCCTCGCCCAGGGTGCCCGTCTCCAGGAAGCCATCGCCCCGTACGTCCGTGACGCCCTCCAATCAGCCCTCATGCCCACAGTCGCTTCCATGGCCGTCATCGGTTTGGTCGCCCTTCCCGGCATGATGACCGGTACCGTTCTCGCCGGCGCTAATCCCATGATCGCCATCAAGTACCAGATTATTATTATGGTCGGCATCTTCACAGGCACCACCATCACCGTTTTCGCCGCCATCCGCTTCACCACAAAAAACTGTTTCAATCCCTTCGGTGTTCTCGATCGCACCATTTTCCGCTCCAAATAATCCATATATGGAATTTACCAATAAAGCGATGTCCCCCCAATATAATCTGATTAAATTGAGCTTTTGGCTATTTGACGAGGTTGGTTGAACGGAGTAAAATTAACAATTTCATGTAATATTGGTATAATTAACGTGCCTACGGCCTTTGGTTATGATGATCTGTTCTTGCAGCACCGCACCGGCCAACATCCCGAACGACCTGCGCGGCTGACCGCTATTGTTGAATTACTAAAACGAGAGGGTCTTTACCAACGACTCACCCCCGTCTCTGCTCGAGTGAATCCCGATGAATGGATAAACCTGGTCCACACGGCGGAGTATATTGAACGTCTTAAGGACGCTTGTAAAAACGACTTACCATTCATCGATACACCAGATTCGGCTATTTGCCCAGACTCCCAACAGGTCGCCCGCGAAGCTGTTTCCCTGGTGCTGGCCGCATGTGATATGATTGTCGCAGGCGAGGCTAAAAATGCTTTTTGCGCCGTACGTCCGCCCGGTCACCACGCTGAAAACGACCGCTCCATGGGTTTTTGCCTCTACAACAACGCCGCTGTGGCCGCTCGCTATCTACAGCAAAAACAAGGACTTAAGCGGATTCTCATCCTGGATTTCGACGTCCACCACGGCAACGGCGTCCAACATATTTTTGAACGGGATAACACAGTCTTTTATTGCAGTATTCACCAACATCCTGCTACACTATACCCGGGCACGGGTTGGCCCGATGAATTTGGTGAAGGGCCAGGTCGCGGTTTTACCTTGAACCTGCCCCTGCCGCCGGACACCGAGGATGAGGACTTCCTCGATGCGTACCAGACGAATTTCCTGCCGATGGCGTATGATTTTCGGCCGGATTTTATGATTGTATGTGCGGGTTTTGATGGTCATCGTCGAGACCCCCTGGCCCAATGGAATTTATCGGAATATGCGTATGAAGAAATCACCCGGCGTATCGTTACTTTCGCGGAGACATTCTGTGCGGGCCGGGTGTTGTCGCTGTTGGAAGGCGGCTACCAGTTAGGCGCCTTGGCTCAGAGCGTTTCAGTGCATATTCAGCAATTAATGGCGAAAAACGAGTAAAATTTGCCGATATATCAGATAGATTTTAACTAAATTTGGAGGTTATTATGCGATTTTATGTTTTTGTCGGTTGTGTATTGATTTTTTGTATCTTTGGTTTTGTCGGCTGTGAGACAACAAAGGCGATAGAATCGCCCACGACTACGCCCGTGGAAAAACCGGTGAAACCCGCCGCCCCAATTCCCGATGATACGGGCAAACCTGTCCCACCGCCCGCCGAAGGTGAAATTGGCATATTGTCCGCCGAAAAAACGGAATATGATTTCGGCACCATTGAACCCGGCAGCCGCAATTCCGGCGAATTTATCCTGAAAAATACCGGCAAAGGCGTTCTGGAAATTGATAAAAACATCCATTGCAGTTGTGGCTGCACCCTGGCGTCGCTGGAAACGTACACCCTTGGTCCGGGGAAAACCACCAAAATGAAAGTCACCTATAACGCCGGGGAAACCCCGGGTTCCACCAGTAAATATTGCACGGTCAAACCCATGCCCCCGGCCAAGGGGGAATTGCGCCTCGTCATTAAGGCAAATGTTAAAAAACATGTGAATGTGACGCCCGAAGAAATAGTTGTGCCGCTCAAACCGGAAGGAGACGCCACGCAAATTCTGGTGGTAGAGGGCGCCGACGAAAGACCGTTTAAAATCAGTCGTGTGACCGTTACCAATGATGCGTTTACGATGGAATTTGACCCGCATGCTTCACAAGTTCGTCACGAAATAAAAGTCACCCCCAAAATGGATGTTTTAGGCGCTTCATCGTCATCGGGCGCGTTCACCTTTTTCCTGGATCACCCGGTTGTGAAACGAACTCATGCACGTTTTACCGTACAAATGCCTTTTCAGGCTCAGCCGGCCACGATTTTCTTCCGCGACATGAAACCCAAATCGCCATCGCAGGCGACTATAACAATTGTTTCCGAATTTGGAGACAAAGTCGAAGTCACCGATGTCACCACAGAAAAAGACCTGGTGAAAATCATCTCCAAAGAGGCCAAGACGGATAGTTACACGGTAACTGTGGAACTGACAGCTCCTGCCGACAACAAAACGAAAATCCTGCGCGATCGCGTTATCTTCACTTTTAACAATCCTTATCAACAGGACATCAAAGTGCCGGTTTACGGCCGGGTAAAATATTAATCGTTATGCGCGGAATTCATTCGGAATTATTCGTCAACCACGGAAATTCCGTGATTCGCAGATGCGTGCAGCCGTAAGGAATCAGCGTCAGCTCTTCGAGCGGCTCACGTGAATCAACCGGACAAAACGGTAAAGGCCCCGCTGCATTTGATTCGATTGTCCATTGGGACAGTTGTCTGCCTTTTACCACAGCGGTAATCGGAGCGCCTTGCGGGGAAAAAGGACAATCGCCTACGTCGCCGATCCTGAAGGCTATAGACTTCGCAGGATCCTGGGGGTCGATGGCCAGCGCATAATTCCATGGCGATTCCGGATAAACCTCCCAGTCGCCGCTCTTTTGAGGTTGTTCCTTTATTTTTTTCCAGTTTTCGGCAATTTTTAGCGCATAGACCAGCGGCCCCCGCGTAATAGCGACACTGTTATGATAACGCTGTTGGGTTGTAACCGTCATTGGTAATTGCAACTTCAGCTTCGTTGTATTTTTCCAAAGGCGCGTGAGACGGTAAAAAACTCCCGCGGCCACGTTCACCGCCTTTTCATTTTCTATCATCAGTGTTGGCTTTTGCGCCCAGCCGGGAATGCGCAGATAAAGCGTA
Organism: Sedimentisphaerales bacterium; assembly: GCA_016933395.1. Classification (GTDB taxonomy): domain Bacteria; phylum Planctomycetota; class Phycisphaerae; order Sedimentisphaerales; family SM23-30; genus JAFGBA01. Next base: position 7,844 of record JAFGBA010000004.1, read on the forward strand.
AACGTCACCGGCTGAGCCGTTTTGACGGTGAAGGTGAGCGTATCGTCAAACGGGTAATTGGTTTCCAAATCAATTTGTACCGAGACGTCTTTAATAGTTGTTTTAACGGTGCTGGGCGCATAAGCCACGGCCGCCAGACCATCATCACCATGTCTCATCCAGAGGTGCGCGGCGAATTTGGGCCAACCCTGGTGCATATTGGCCGTACAACAGCCATAACACGGCTCCAGGCCGAATATATTGGCATCCGGCCCATTGTATGTATAAACCACCGGACCAGCGTTCCGGCAAACAACTTGATTGGCTTGCTGGTCAAATTGATGCGCCCACATGTCGGAGGTGAAGGTGGCCGGCAGATTGTTAAATGCTATGCGTTCGAGCCTGTCGCCAAATGCAGGCTCACCGAGAATGCTTAAAAGCGTCTCCATTGAGAACATATACTCCACAACGGCACAAAGTTCAGTTCCCTGCGATGGATTCAGCCCGGCGTAATGTTCATCACAGGTGAATATCCCGGTGGCCTGGCCGTGGTATTTATCGAGCGTGTCGATGAACGCATGCACGGCATCGCGATCCGCCGGGTTATGCGACTGCCTGGACCAGACCGCATAAGTCTTCAGCGCCATCGCATTATTCACGCCGTGCGTCGGAAAGTCGAATTTGGCGTCCGGCGGGAGTTTGTCGCGATAAGAGAAATCCGCGAAATGAGCCCGCCAGTCGAGTCCCTGTTTTTTGACTTTCTCCGCCAGTTCCAGCAGCCACGCTTCCGGCCGGCGTTCATACAACCAGTACAGCGACAGCAGCAAATCACCCCAGCGGGCCTTGCCCCAGTCGGATAGCGGCTGGGTATCGAGTAGCGCATCCAGTTTGCGGCAGCAACGTAGCATGGCCTCAACCACGCGTTCATCGCCGGAAACCTCGGCGTATTGCGTCATGGCCTTGAAGATGATGAAAACCGGCCAGGCATCATACGCGCGTCTGTCCTTCGCTTGCACCGGCCCGAGCCAGCCATCCTCGGCCTGATGGGTCAAAATATAATCCATCCAGCGGCGAACCTTGGCTTGAAGGACCGCATCATCCAGAAGATACGCCAGCGGAACCATACCATCGAGCCAGTAAGGCCCTCGCTCCCAACCTTCCGCCGCGCCGCCAATCCAGCCGCTTTGGGCAACGTCCGGCCAGAATTCATCCAGATGGCCGCTCAGGCCGTCAGCTTGAATCCGCAACTGCTTTCGCAGCCATCCGGTCGGCTCAATGTCCGTTATCGGCAAAGGCGCAAACACCGGGGCCGCGAGAATAGACGACGTCTCTATTTTTTTAAAAGAGTTGGTCTGGAAAGTCATCAAAGCAACTGCGATTGAAAACAGCATCGCCACCACTACCACAACAGTTAATGGTGGCTTCTTAAGCCATATATCAGGTAAGGGTCGCATGAGTGTATGGAATTTTAATCTACTTTAAAACAGCCTAACCGACCTGAAGGCAAGGTTAGAATACAAGCAACAAGATTTCTCTTATTAATGGCTTCCTCTTCATTTGATTTTATGCGCCACGACCAGCCAGTCCCACGGATAAGGCTCCTTCATCCACCGTGGCGGAGAAGTAAATTCGGTAGTCCATGGGTATTCAATCTTCTCCATCTCCCGTATCTCCATGCTTCTGGCCTGCAGGAGCATGACGAGTTCTTCCTTAAGGTAGTGCTTCGTTTCCACATTATCGATGCGCACAATACCCTCGTGGAGCCTGCGGTTTTCCGCGTGCCGATGGATTTGAAAACTCGCTCGCGCCGCGACCCGTGGCGAAATACCGTCCCGCAAATTCCATTCAATCAGACGGGCATGGGCAAGAAATGCGGACTCCAGCGCCGGCACAACGAGCACCAGATGCCCGCCGCCCTGAACATGCCTGCAGACCACATCCAGAATACGAATTCTTTGCGCCAGCGATGCAGTGAGGATCGTATTGACACAGAGAGCGACATCAACTTTCGGCAGCCGCACTCCGGGGCCGGACAAATCCACCGTCCGGTAAGACACGTTGGCCAGATAAGAATATTTTTCCTTTGCTCGCGCGATGCACTTGGGTGAGATATCCGCCGCAATGACTTTTTTAAATCGCTTCGCCATGGCCGGCAGGAAATTACCAATTCCGCAGCCGATATCGCCGGCCGATTTGTTTGTTCCTTTATACCGGTCCAGTTTTTTGAGTATGCGCCCCTCTCGATCATGCTTGAACACATCGAAAATCTCAGTTTCGAAGCGATCAGCGACGTTATCCCAGTAATTACGTTTCATTCCGAAAAAACGATTGGCAGTTTCATTTCACATCCAGACAGCAACGTGCGGCACAACACAGCGGTTAAAAATCCTGCTTAAAGCAGGCTTAACCCGCCAATAATTGTTCCCAATTTATGCCTTTATAGAAATAATGTCAAGGATTAATGTTTGCTTGTTTTCCTCCCGCCCGGCCGGAGCCAAAGGCCTTTTCCATTTACCCGCCCGTCCACACGCATCCTTCGGATACCGCCACAGCGCGAGATATAAGAAAGAATTGAATTCGGATTTATTCCCAGAGCATTTAACCGCCAATAACGTAATCTATCTTAACCACCACGACAATAAATCCTTATCAAATGCTTCTTGACAATTCTTTCAATTTCCAATATATTACTTTATAAGGTATTCTTTATTCAATTTCTCGTGATTCAGCCGGCGTAAATCCTATTGAAGCGGTCAAGCCGCCGTGAAATCAGTATGAATCAGCACAGATACTGACTTTTTTTAACAGACCCTTTTGTTTAAAAATAAAACGCATCAACATATAGACCCGCCAGGTAAAGGAGAAAAATAATGGAACAGGCAAGAACAAAATTAGCGGTATGGATGTTTATTTTGACGACGGTTATATTTTGGCCTGTCTTTGCCGGCAACCTGGAGCCTCCGGGGCCGCCTACGAGCGGGACCATGAAAACGCTGGATGAGATTGAGCCGAGAATTCCCATCCACGCCGCCGATATTCCGTTTACCATCAGTGCGCCGAACTCTTACTATCTGGCCGAAACGGTGTGGATGACGGATTCCAACGCCAATGCGATCACCATTAATTGCGCCAACGTTACAATCGATCTGATGGGGCACAGTCTCATCGGCACCGGCGCCGGGACCGGCTGCGGCGTTTATAAGAACTCCTGTCGCAATATTGAGATTCGCAATGGAACCATCCGGGATTTCGGGGGGTGCGGAATAAAAGACGCAAATTCCAATTCGAGCAAGGACCGTGTCATTAATATGCGCATCCTGGCCAATAAGGAGACGGGAATATATCTCTTCGGCACCTGTCATACCATCATGAACTGCACGGTGGGTGATAACCACGGGCATGGTATCTTTGTTAATGCCTGGTGTTCGATCATCGATAATGCAGTTTGTTTCAACCACAACAGCGGCATTCGCGGATCCATCGGCAACATGGTGCGGGGTAACACGACAGGACAGAACGGCTATCATGGCATCGAGATCTATGACTCACTCGTATGCCATAATGCCGCCCACGGTAATAACACCAGTGGCGGAGAATACCAGAACATTTACGCTCCGGGTTCCACGGTCGTCGATAACTTCGCCCCGTAAGGCGGAATGATATAGATATGATTGTACTGGCAGCGAAAGGAAGAGACCCATGAACGCAAAGAGGACGTCGATATGTGCGGCAGCTATTATGGTTATTTCTGCTTATGTCTCACTTGGTTGGGCCGAGAATATCGATTCGGATAATAATGGTTCTCAATATGTCTGGAGTGAGAATGCAGGGTGGTTTAATTTCGAGCCTGGTGAGGAACCGGGTGTGCATGTAAGTGAGACCGCCTTGACCGGCTATGCCTGGGCTGCGAACATCGGTTGGATTAATTTGTCGCCCATGGCTTATGGCGGAGTATTTAATGATGGGGCAGGGAATCTGTCCGGTTATGCCTGG
>JAFGBA010000036.1 GCA_016933395.1 Sedimentisphaerales bacterium
AAGACGGACGAATACGGCTTCTACTCGGCCATGGCGTCCTCGTTGTGCCTGGGTTGGGCCGCCGACGTGCCCACGTTCGACATGGACCATGCCCAGATGCTGGTGAATCGCTATCGGCAGGTGTGTCGTTTTTTCAACCAGGATTGGTATCCGTTGACACCTTACAGCCTGTCGCCGGAAGCCTGGCTCGGTACGCAATACCACTCTCCGAAAGATGACGAAGGAATTGTGCTGCTTTTCCGCAGAGAAGCGTGCCCTCAGGCTACTTTGGAAGTGTCTTTGTGCGGGTTACAGCCTGAAACTCTCTACGAACTGGTTCGGCAAGGACAATCGGAATCGACCAAAACTAAAGGAAAGGATTTGATGAATCACTATCCTATCACCCTTGAAAAGAAGCCATCCGCCGTGCTGATATTTTATCGGGCGGCTACTCACGTTTCGCTATCGGATTGAACGACAGCCTTGCTGATCTTGAAAGTCTAAGCGAGTCGGAAATAGGGATAATTGCCCCGCTAGGCGCACGATGTTTTCAGCGGGATGCGAACCAACATGCCGTGTTCGCCGTGTTTTTCCCATTTCAAGGACAAGTCGCAGCCTCGGTTACGGATTTGATCGACCGCCATCCGCAGGGTGCGAAGCACGTCTTCAGGTTGGTATGCGCAGGACGTCGTGATAAATGTTTGGTGAAAAAAACGTTTTTAACCCTAAATAGTGAATAAAAGCGGTTCGAAAACTTCAAGATTGTTAATTGTTACACCCATATTTGTGAGTCGATTTGTCGCCAGGGGACGATGTTAATATCACCGCGGGATTGTGATGTCTCTCCGCCGTAAATAATGATGCATTCAGCGGGTAGAATGTGTTGCAGTTCTTTTCTAATTTTATGGATGTTTCCGGTTGTATCGCCGGTTATGGTTTGACCGGCCTTGATTTCAGCCAGAATGAATCTGTCGCCAAGTTCTACGATGATGTCAGCTTCGCCGCCGTATCGGTCGCGATAAAAGAAGACGCCGCTGCGTTGTAACTGGTTGGCGCGGTGTTTGATAATCTCAGTGACCACCCAGGTTTCAAACAGGGCGCCGCGCAAAGGGTGATGCCGCAAATGTTCAGGTTTGCGGATGCCCAACAGCCAACAGGCCAATCCCGTATCGTAAAAATACAGCTTGGGCATCTTAACCAACCGTTTTGCCAGGTTGCGGCTGAATGACGGCAGGCGCAAGACGATATAACTGGCCTCCAGTATGGAAATCCACGCTTTGGCGGTGGGTTGAGCGATGCCCGCATCAGAAGCCAGCGCCGATAGGTTCAAAAGCTGCCCCGTTCGTCCGGCGCAGAGTTCCACGAATCGTTGAAAAACAGCCAAATCCGCGACATTGGATATAGTCCGCACATCGCGTTCGATATAAGTCGCCATATATGCGCCCAACCACTGGTCCGGGGCGATGTTCTGATCGTAAATACGCGGATACCCGCCGGTCAATAGCAGTGTATCAAGAGTATGTGGCGGCGCCGGAAACCGTTGAATCTCCGGGTAAACCAAAGGTAGTAGATTCATCATTGCTGTTCGTCCGGCCAGTGATTGACTGACTGAAGACAGCATCGTCAAATTCTGCGAGCCGGTAAGTATCCATTTCCCCGGGGTTGCATCTTCGTCAATGATTCCCTGTAGATAGGATGGTAACTCCGGGCAACGCTGAATCTCATCGAGAATCGCGCCCTGTGGATATTCCGCCAAAAAACGCCGGGGATCCTCCTGGGCAAAGGCCCGCACGTCGGGTGCTTCCAGATTTACATAGGCATGGTTTGGAAAGCACATCCGACACAAGGTTGACTTGCCGCTTTGACGCGGGCCGGTAAGGGTCACGACTGGAAATTTCTTTGCCGCCTGAGATAATTGGGGCGCCAGATTTCGTTCAATCATAATTGTATATTTTAAACCCCTTCCCGGCTATTTCAAGATTGAATCTTGAATCAGCCGGAATTTTCGTAACATATTGTAATCAATATAGTTAAATTTGATTAACTTATGGATCGCAAGAAGCGGCTCCCGTTCTTTGATGCGACATGATAAACATTATTACCAAAGCGACGTATAAATCAGCATCATTCTGTTTAGCATCAGTACGGAAACAACATGACTACTATCGGCCATACATTGACGGGTTTGACATTGGGCGTACTGGCGCTGCCGCGGGGATTATCGCGGTGGGGCAGGTTGGCTTATTTTGCATCCTTCATCGTTCTGGCCAATGTGCCGGATATCCGCCTGCCCTACTGGGGCCATCAACGTTACGCCATCAGCCATAGCGTATTTACCAATCTGGCGTTGATGGGTTTGGCCGTGGTGCTGGTTCGCATTTTTGGGCGGCAGAAACTGTGGAGCAAATGGCCGGTCATCATCGCAGGTTGCGGGGCCTGGCTGAGCCACTTGTTGTTGGATTCGTTCTACAATCACGGCCGGGGTATCGCCATGTTTTGGCCGTTTTCCTCCGCACGCCTGGTCCTGCCCCTGCCCTGGTTTTCCAATCTCCACGACATCCCGCCCCTATTTACCCCCGAACACTGGCGCATTTTCGGCACCGAATTCGCCTTTTACGGTATTTTCCTACTGGCGGCGATCATCATTCGTTACGCGGCTCGCAATCAATAAGAAACTTTTGCGGAGAATGCGGCTTATAAAGGAGCTGGACGATGCTTTGGAAGGAGAGCTGCGCCATTAAATTACGAACCGAATTTGTGTTTCTGGTTTTGGTGCTGGGTGGCAATTATTTTTCTGTACCTTGACGCCTGCGAAATCCTGCGATACAGGAAGGCCATGAAAAATCAATTTATCAAATACCTGTCTACTACTGTGCTAGTCGTGTTGTCGGCGTCAGCCTCGGCACAATCGAGCTTCTCCGGCCTTTTCTCGTCCCCGTTGGGGAAGCTTGAGCCGCAGGCAAATTACGAAATGACCACTATTTCCGCGGCATCCGTGCATAATCAGGATGCGGATGTGAGCTTTTTACAGCAGGATATGGAAGTTTTTATACCTTTACGGCAAACCGAGCGGTTTGAATCGGCATTCACTACTAATTTACAGGTGATGGACCTGGCCAGCCGCGCCCGGCTGACCGATGTCGGGGCGGCCCTGCCCGATCATTTATGGGACGTCAATTTCGGAGGGCTGGTCCGCGGACGGCTGAATAACGGATGGATTGCAGGATTACAAACATCATTAGGTTCGGCCAGCGACAAACCTTTCGACAGCATGGACGAAAATGTTTTTAATGCCACCGGTTTTTTGCAGATTCCCGCGGAAAATGACCATCAGCATATCTTTTTTCTGAATTTTTCATCAAATCGCGAGTTTTTGCCGTATGTTCCTCTTCCCGGCTACGCTTATCAGTGGAGTTCCGGCCGGACGCTGCAGACGCTGCTGGGCCTGCCGTTCAGTTGGGCGAGATGGTCGCCGGTAGATAAGCTGTCGGTGCAGGCCGCTTATGTAATGCCGCGAACGGTGCACGCGAAAGTAAGTTACGAATTTTTGGAGGGGCTGGAAGTTTACGGCGGTTTCGACTGGCAAAATCAGCGGTGGTATCGCGCCGGACGCGCCGACGATGATGACCGCCTGATGTATTATGAGAAAAAAGCCTTCGTGGGTGTGGAATGGCGGGCATCCGATCAGGTTACGTTCGGCGTCGAAGGCGGATATGGGTTCGACCGGTTTTTCTTCGAAGGTGAAGATTATGATGACCGCAGCGACAGCCGCATCTCCATCAGCGACGGCTGTTTTCTTAACGCCAAGGTCGGCATTCGGTTGTAGCTCACGAACGGTTTTGTCATTATGGATGCCAGTGAAAAAGACGACGGGAACGGCTCATCCTGAACCGTGTGGCACGGGCGTCCTCGCCCGTGATTTGATTCCGTGAGCGCGCGGGCAAGATGCCCGCGCCATCTTAAGCTTTATTTTTACGCCTTCTCAAAATGAAAGCTGTGTTGTTCGCCGCGGACGCGGATAGTGTCGCCTTCGGCGAAATTGCTTTTACGGCATGTTTCTGCTCGCGGTGATTATAATTCGCTGCGTTTATCGAAAGCGAACAGGGCGTTAACGCGGTATCTCGCCTTGTTTGCGCTTTTGCAGTATCTTCAAATCATTTGTCCCTTTGCGCCAGAAGGCCAGTATTTGATCGTATGATTTGTTTTCAAGTTTTTTTTGCACCGACGCAGCGCCCCGACGTTTCATTTCAACACAATCAAAGGTTTTAGTCTTCATCGGCTATCACCTCCAAGGGCGAATAGATAGCAATATCCCCCAGACCATGCAAGGTGTTAACGGCATTGTATAAGGGTATTTTTTGGAAATTTACAATATGTTTAAAATTCCAACTTACGATCAGGTTTGCCTGACCAACGGTCGCTACGGCGACATGCAAAGCATCGGTCGAGTGCTTTTCCGAAATAATACCCGCCTGGATATATGATTGCTGTAATTGCAAAACAGTTTCAGTGATTTCGGCGATATCCGCCGCCGTCAGGCATTCTTCGAAGAAATGGAGCACTTTTCGGGGCGCTGCTTGTATCTCCTGGCGCACCAATTCGGAAGTAATCAATTTAAAGACGCCTTTTTTTACAGCACTGAAAAAAGCTTTGCTTGGCGTTTTGAATTCTTCATCAAACACACCGCCGAAAACGGATGTATCCGCATAAACCCGAATCAAATTGGTTTTTGAGCTAGAAATCATATTGCAAGTATATCATGCAGCAACAATTAAGGTCAAACGAAAAATCCTCTTTTTGAAGGCGTTAACCTTCAACAGTGAAAAGGACGACGGGAACGGCTCACCTTCGGATTTTCCCGGGAATACGTAAAATATCTGAAAATGCTATTCAGTGGTATGTGGCGATATATTCGCTAAAATCTCCAGTTTTCTCTTTTCATAAATTCTTCAAGACTAATGCAGGGAATTGAAAACTTTTTGCACACATTGGGCATTTGAGATGAATTTTCTTTAAAGACTTCATTCGTTACGACGGAACACTCAAGTACTTTTGCACGAGCGATTACAAAAGGGTCTGCCACGGCCTTGCCTTGAAGCAATTCTTTTTTACGGATCATTGCTTGGAAATGTTTCACTTTAAATATTTCAGTCACGAATTTTAGTTCTTCTACAGCAGGGGGAGAAAACAATTTATTTTTTTGTTCTTTAGCCCAATTTGCGAGGGCATCCTCCCCGGTGTCTATTTCATTATAAACTTCTCGGACCGAGACAATCCTTCCCTCTAAAACAAGGGTATGAAATTTTTCCCATAATGAAGGAAAGCGTTCCGGGTAATAATGTTTGAAAAGGTCTATCAGAGGTCCACTATCAAAAACATATTTCATCCCGTCACCCTTTATGGAGCACATAACCCTCAAATTTATTTATATGAGCTTCTTTCATGCCGAGGTAATCGGCAAGCTGTGTTTTAGATATAAGACCTTGGTAATATTTACCAAAAGCCGTATCAATGTAATTATGCCCCAGATACGCTCCCTTGGTAAGGTAAGGGTTTCCGCCTGAACTAGGACTTTGGCGTGATAATCGTTCGACTTCCCATTTCTTTACCTTAGTTTCATAAAAATGACTGTCGATATAATTGAGATCGAGACATTTTCTTAAAATAACTTCGCGACTGACACTAAACTTTTTGGCTAATTGATCTAAGAGGTTATCGCTTATTTCCTGGTTGTGAATATGTGGTTTAAAATCCCCGGAAGGAACCAGAAACTCACCAGCAAACTTATTGCAAAATACCTCAATGCGTTTATTATTGCCACTCATGTTGTTAACGAAATCATTGTTTCTAAAATCAATGCCCCCCGTCTTGAATAGGATGTGGGCAAGCTCATGAAATACGGTAAATATCTGGCGAATTTTTGGTTGACTATTATTTAAGTAAATTACGGGAAATTGGCTGTCATATAAACAGAAACCCGAACATTCTTCTTCTTTGAAAGCGTCTTTGAAAACAAACACTCCATATTGTTCTATGACATCGCGCCAGAATTTTAATGCTTCATCATTGGATTTTAAGGCGTACTGTTTTTTAATATTAACATCGAGATATTTGCGCACGGTTTTAGCTGTATCTGAAACAGAATCTGATGGAGAAATCCGGATATCAATATGTATTTTCTTTGTTGCCGGGTTTTCTTCATTAAATAATTCTTTAAGATTTTCTTGCATAACTTTTGCCCGGCGGATTAAATATAATAGACGCGGCTCCATAAGATCAATTTCTTCTTGAGGAAGAGTACGAAAAGATTGTCTTGGGGTTTCTTCGTCTGGTGGTTCGGGGAAGAAAAATAGAGCTAATGGCCGCTTGAAGATTTCGTAAGCAAGTCTTTCAAGTTGTTCGTAGGAAGGGCTGGAGTTTCCTTCTTCCCAGTCCTCAACGATAGCGGCTGTGACACGTTTACGATTGAATTTCGTAATGAGATCTTCAATACTATAACCGGCAGTTTCTCTGGCCCATCGAAGGACTTTAGGATTAACCGGTATCTGTTCACTCATGTTCCCACCTCAATAATTTTCAACGTATTATATCAAGAGGGTGCTACTATTTTAACGACAATTTTATATATCACCTGTGTCTCTAGAGTGTGGTTTAGCCATTTTTTAGGAAATAACCGGTGATAAAAAACAAGCCGACAACCCGATATATGTGTTGGAAAACGACA
>JAFGBA010000037.1 GCA_016933395.1 Sedimentisphaerales bacterium
AGGCCGAACCTTCCGATATGGCTCCGCCAGCGTATAAATCCCTTTACGCACCTTCACCAGCCGCCCATCCTTCACCCACCGGGCAAGTTGTAATCGCACCTGGGCGAGATTCTCCCCCGCGGCCAAAAACCGGGTGGAAAAACAAGCCAAATTTCCTACTTTTTGTAATAATTCATCGTATTTCATTGCACTAATATATCATAATCGACATATTATTGCAATAGCTTTAGCAAACTCTGATATACCTAAATATTATATAGTTATAGATGCCTTGTTGTCCTCCTTCAAGGTGATTAGAATATAATTTTTAACAACGTAACGACATCAGGTGTAACCAATTTCTTTCTGCAATATCGATAATTTGAAAAATGTAAATGTGTTAGCCGTTCGCCTGCCGAACTGGGTGGGTGATGTGGTGATGGCGACGCCGGCGCTGAAAGTGTTACGCGAGCGGTTTGTGGAAGCGAAGATGGTGGGCGTTATGCGGCCTGGGGCGCGGAAAATTGTGGGCGAAGGGCCGTGGTTCGATGAAGTGGTGGCGGTGGATGACCATGGCCTAAGGGGATTATCCCGCCTTACGCGGGAGATTAAACGGCTGCGGCCGGATTTGGCCGTATTAATGCCCAATTCGATTCGCTCGGCGGTGCCGTTTTGGCTGGCTGGTGTGCCGCAGCGTGTCGGCTATCGTCGCAGAGGGCGGGGGTGGCTTATCACGGGCGGGCCGACTCCACAGCGCGACAATCGCCGGTTTACCCCCCTGCCGATGCACAGCTATTACCTGGAACTGTGCCGCTGGCTGGGCTGCACCATCGACGCCGACGCCCGCCCGCAACTTTACATCAGCCCGCAAACACAGCAACACGCCGAGGAACTCCTCAAATGCTACGGCGTCCGTCAAAATGACATCGTCATCGGCCTTAATCCCGGCGCGAATTTCGGCTCGAGCAAATGCTGGCCGCCGGAACACTTCGCGCGGTTGGCGGAACTGCTCGCCAGTAACTTTGACGCTAAAATCATGCTCTTTTCCGGGCCGGGCGAGGAAGCCATTGCCCATGCCATCCTCCACGAAAGCCAGAGCTACATCATCGATACTACGCCTGACCACGTGGACCTGGAATTGCTCAAGCCCATGATCCGTCGCTGTAACCTGCTGGTCACCAATGACACCGGACCAAGGCATTATGCCGTGGCGTTCGATGTGCCCGTCGTGGTCATCATGGGACCTACCGATCCCGGCTGGACGCAGGTTTTCATGGAACGTACTCGCGTTGTCCGCATCGACGTTCCCTGCGCCCCCTGCCACAAAAAAACCTGTCCTACCGACCACCGCTGCATGAAGGACATTACTCCGGAAATGGTTCTTGCCGCCGCCAGGGAACTTATGGAAACTGTCACCTTGAGCTCTTCGCTATGCTCAAGGATAAACTCCGCGAAAGGTCTCTCTTAAATGAAGCATAAAGAGAGATTCTTCGCTGCGCTCAGAATGACATCTGGTATAATGAAGCTTTATATATTCATAAAGAATGTGATTTAAACGTATGAATCCAACGCATTACCGTGACATTTTCAATACATTAAAACCCAAGAATCTGGATGCCACCCGGCTAGATCAACTTGCAAGGCAGGTGGCGTACTCGTTCATTGACCATTGTTACTTCGACGACCATGTTGAACCGGCCTATATCGACCTGCTGTGTGACCTGGCCACGCAAATGCCCGATGAACAATTCAACCGCATCGGCGCGGCGGCCCTCTTTGGCGTCGTCATCGAACGCCTCTGCGACGATTACGAGGATTTCTGCTTCGACACCTACAACCGCGTTATGACGCAAATCCTCAGCTATTGCCGTCGTCTGCCGGAAGGTGAAAAACTCGATGTGCTGCTCCGTCGTTTTCGCCTGCACAATGCCCGAGACATCGCCCAACGGGCTGAGCAGGTCCACAGTCGTAAATATACCTGGGATACTTCCATCGAACTGGACCGCATCGTTGTGCTTTCACGTATCACCATCGGGGCTGACGTCGCCATTACCAGCGTTATTGTCCAACGTCTCCAGGATATGTACCCCCAAGCCGAGATTCTTCTTGTCGGTCCGGAAAAGCTAAGCCAACTTTTCGCCGACAGTCCCAACACCCGTATCCTCCCTCTCAATTACACCCGTCGCGGCGGGTTGGTGGAACGTTTCGGCGTCTGGCATGATGTGCTGGAGATGCTCAGTTCTTATGCCGCCGGTGAATCCGCTCAGCGAACCCTGCTTATTGATCCGGACTCTCGTATCACGCAACTGGGCCTTTTGCCGCTCAGCACCGCCGACAATTATCTGTACTTCGACAGCCACCGCGACTTCTACGCCGCTATGGCCGAACTCACCAACGAATGGCTTGATGACGTTTTCGGCCCCGGTGATTTTCGCTACCCGGCAATCTGGCCCGATGCCCGGCATCGCCAGTCCGCTCGTGACATAATTGGTCGGCTGCGTCACCACGGCTGCCGTCACGTGGTCACGGTCAACCTTGGCGTCGGCGGCAACACGCTCAAAGCCCTCGGCCTGCCCTTCGAGGAAAAACTCATACAGGCTCTGTTGTCGCAACCGAATACTGTCGTTATTCTCGACAAAGGGTTCGGCCCGGAAGAAGCCCTACAAGCTAAAAGCCTCCAACAAGCCGCCGGGGTCCATAATCATTCTACTTTAGAGGTCCAATTTGGCGTATGGCCCGAAAAACTCATCAAACATGGCCTGCTCATCGTCAATTGCACCATCGGTGAAATGGCCGCTCTTATTGGTCAGGCGGATGAATTCATCGGCTACGATTCCGCGTGCCAGCATATTGCCGCCGCCCAGGCCAAGCCCACCATTACCGTCTTTGCCGGCACGAATCACCCGCGTTTTGTTCGCCGCTGGCGCGCCTGCGGCCCCGCCACCACAAAAATCGTCCACGTGGACGCCGCCGGCCGTGAAAATCCCAACGACCTCGCCGGTGTGGTTGAACGCGTCATGCAAGAAAGAACACAAGGCGCCTTCTAACCATAACAATGATAAATATTTTAGCCACAGATTCCCGCTGATAAACACTGATTAAAATCAAAAATTAAAAATGAAAATGAAAAATGACAAAGTAAGATACAGAATTAAGTTTTTTCCCTTCTTGCGTTCTTCGTTCAAATCATGAAAGTTTTATTCATCTATCCCAATAGTGGCGCGCAAGTCGGTTTTAACTATGGTGTAGCCCAACTTGCCGCCAACCTGCGCCAGGCAGGGCATGAAGTCGCGTTTTGGCAACTATGTGAAGATATCGCTCCCCTGCCGGATGAACCAAACTTCGCTCATCGCATCCGACAAGAGAAACCCGATCTTGTCGCCTTCTCTGTGGTTACCAACCAGTGGGCCTACACCCGCCAACTGGCCCAGTGGACACGCAACGCCACCCATGCCCCTATTGCCTGCGGCGGCATCCACGCCCTGTTCCACCCGGAGGCTATTTTAGAAACCGGCCTGTTCGACTACGTCTTCCGCGGTGAATGCGAAGACGCCTTTGTGGAGTTCGTCAACCGACTCGCCAAAAACGAATCCATCTCCGACGTCCGCAACCTCGCTTTCATCCACGACGGCCAAATCCGCGTCAATCCCGTTCGTTTCCTGCCCGAATTAACCCACCAGCCTCCCAAAGCCTACGACCTGATGGACTTCCAAAGCCTCATCGACGCCAAAAACGGCTGGGTCGGCCTCATGGCCTCACGCGGCTGCCCCTTCTCCTGCACCTACTGCTTCAACCACCAGATGACCCGCATCTACCGCCGTGACCTCGCCTGCTCGTTCGGCGACCTGGGCTACATCCGCCACGTCCCCGTCGATACCCTCATGGCCGAAATCCGCCACCTGCAAACCACCTACCGGCGTATCACCATGTTCATCTTCGACGATGACCTGTTCACCTTCGACAAGGACTGGGTTCGCGAATTCTGCCGCTGTTACCCGCAGGTGACCGATCTACCGTTCGTGGTCAATGCCCACGTGGGCTTCTTCGATGAGGAACTTGCTGTTACACTCCGCCAGGCCGGCTGCCGCGTGGTCAAATTCGGCGTTGAGTCCGGTAGCGAAGATCTCCGCCGCCGCATTCTCAACCGCCGCATGACCAACGAGCAGATCATTCGCGCCATCGACATAGTCAATCGTCAAGGCATGCATAGTTCTGTATTCATTATCCTGGGTTTTCCCTACGAAACGCCCGCCAATCTTTACGAAACCGTGGATATCCTCGCCGCCGCCCGGCCGGGCCGCTTCCGTTGGACCTATTTCTTTCCTTACCCCGGCACCCGCGCCCACGAACTCAGCGTCGAAGGCGGCTTCATCGACGAGGCCAAAATGGCCCAACTTGTCAACTTCACCGACGACTCCTGCCTGGATTTCGGCCCTGAACAGAATCTGCTCCTCCGCAAGATCGGCTCCGCCCTGCCCTGGTTCGTCAACGCCCGCCTCCCCGGCCCGGTCGGCGATACCTGCCGCAAACTCACAGACGATCTCCTCGCCCTGAACCAAGCCGCCTTCGCCGCCCGCGCCTCCCGCCTCCGCGATGAAGACCGCGCCCAATCCCAACGTTTTATCGAACAAGGCCTTACCCATTACGCCGTTAAATACAACCGCTTCATGGGCGTTAGTTCCGACTACTTCCTTAATGAATAAAACCTCTTTTAGCTACCTTTCTTGGTTTACCCAATCCTGTCTGTTTCATATAATAACTCTATGGTTCTTATTAGAAATAGTCAGTCAAAAGCGATTTTGAACCACTTGTATATCCTATTTATTTTGGTAATATCTTTGCGAGGTTACCGGAAATGAAGCGTTTGCCGCGTGTAGTATTGTTGCTGGAGAATTCGAGGGCGTACGGCCGGCAACTGCTGCGTGGTATTGCTCGGTATTCCCGCATTCATGGGCCGTGGGCGTTTTATGCACGGGGTTTATTTTACCGAATGAACAGTACGGCGGAAAACGTATTGTCACGCATTCGGAAGTGGCGGCCAGACGGCATTATCGCCCGTGATTCCGAACCAGTTAAACATATCCAACAATTGGACATCCCTCTAATTGTCGCCAGCGCTGTGGATGATACGCTTAAAGACTTGCATCGAATAATGACCAACGATACTGCCATTGGCGCAATGGCGGCCGACCATTTATGCAAACGCGGTTTTAAAAACTTTGCCTATTGTGGTTACCCGGACATGTTCTGGTCGGAAAATCGAGGGTTAAGCTTTCGCGCAGCGCTTGTCCAACAAGGCTTTGCTGTCGCTATCTATGAACCTCCGAGCAATCAACAAGCATGGAATTGGGAACAGGAACAAAGCTATCTTGCCAAGTGGCTTAAGAGTCTTCCTCTGCCGGTTGCGATCATGGCCTGCAACGATGATCGCGCCCAGCAGGTTGCCGAAGCCTGCATTATTGCCGGATATCGCGTGCCTTATGATGTGGCTATTGTCGGCGTGGATGATGACGATCAGGTGTGCGATCTGGCTAATCCCTCATTATCCAGCGTTAAATTAGGCGTTGAACAAGCCGGTTTTACGGCTGCAAAGTTACTGGCGCAACTGATGAACAGTGATAAAATTGCCGCTCCTCAAGTGGTTATAGTTGATCCCATAGACGTTGTGCGGCGGGAATCCACGGATTTTCTGGCGGTTGAGGATGAACTGGTTTGCAAGGGATTAAAATTCATTCGCAGCCATTCGCTTCAACCGCTTCAGGTTCACGATATTGTCCAGGCATTAGGCGTTTCCCGCCGCAGCCTGCATGAACGGTTCCGCCAGACACTGGGTCGAACAGTGCATGATGAAATCAAGCGGGCAAGAATTGACATTATCGCGGATATGCTTGTGAATAGTGATGTGAGCATTACCCAAATCGCAAAAAAATTAGGTTATTCCAGCAGCGACCACCTATCACGTTATTTTAAGAAGGAAATGGGGCGGACGCCGCGAGAATTTCGTAACTTACATATTTACAAATAGTTAGCGGGCGACTAGACACTCTTGTAATAAATTCTCAGGCGATATTTTGCACATAATGGCGGAAATACAACCAAAAATGGCGTGGTTCGAATAATAGAAAGTAGTTATAAACGATATCCAGAGGCATTATGACCATTTGGAAAAAGGCTATGATGACATCACGGCAACGTTTGACGGCGACCTTGAATCATAAACCGGTTGATCGCGTTTGCGTCGATTTCGGAGCCGGCGGGCAGACAGGCATCAGCGCCCAGGTGGTGTCACGCCTGCGGAAACATTTTCTGGGGGATGCGACGTATCGAGTGAAAATCACCGAACCATATCAGATGCTGGGTGAAGTGGATGAATCCTTAAGACAGGCGTTGGGTTGCGATGTTATAGGCATTGACCCTCTTTATAATATGTTTGGCGTTGTTAATAAGGATTGGAAGCGGTTTGATACGCCGAATGGCACATCCGTCTTGGTTCCAGGGGATTTTAATTATACACTCAATGCAAATGGGGATATCCTCATGCACCCCCATGGCGACATTTCTGCGCCGCCTTCGGCAATTATGCCGCGAAATGGTTTTTATTTCGACGCCATCGAACGTCAGGAACCTATCCGTGAAGAAGACCTGAATCCGGTAGATAACTGCGAAGAATTCGGCCAGATTAGCGACGCGGAAATCCAACATTACGTTGATAACGTGAATGACTTTTATGAAAATACCGAATACGGCATCTATGTCACCCTGGGCGGCCTGGCCTTTGGCGATATCGCCCTGGTGCCCGGCCCGTGGATGAAGCATCCGCGCGGCATTCGCAGCGTAAGCGAATGGTACATGTCACTGGCGTCCAGACAGGTTTATCTTCATAAGGTATTTGAAACCCAATGTGAATTTGCCTTACAAAATATCGACCGGGCGGCCGCGGCGCTGGGTGATAAAGTGCAGGTGGTGTTTGTCAGCGGGACGGATTTTGGCACTCAGCGAGGCCCATTTATTTCACCGAAAACTTTTCGGGAATTATTTAAACCTTATCAAAAACGCATTAACGATCATATCCATGAAAAAACCACCTGGAAAACGTTTATGCACTGCTGTGGAGGAATTGTCCCCTTGCTGCCTGACATTATCGAAGCAGGATTTGACATTTTAAATCCTGTGCAGTGTTCGGCCGAAGGTATGGACCCACACCTGCTTAAACGGGAGTTCGGACGAGATTTGGTATTTTGGGGCGGCGGCGTCGATACGCAAAAAACGCTGCCGTTTGGCAGTCCGGATGAGGTGTATCACCAGGTGCGGGAACGGATTGATATCTTCAACGAAGGCGGCGGCTTCGTCTTCGCTGCGATTCACAACATCCAGAGCAATACACCGGTGGAAAATGTCCTGGCGATGCTTCGCGCCATCAAGGACAGCCACGGCCAATCATAACCATGCCAACAGAAGGAGATATATCCATGTCCTCCAACGGTCCCGGCATCAATTCGATGAAACCTCGTTTCAATATGGGATTCATTTGGCGCATCTCCCTGGTGGCGGCGATGGGCGGCCTGCTCTTCGGTTACGACTGGGTCGTCATCGGCGGCGCCAAGCCGTTTTATGAACCGTTTTTCCATATCTCCGGTGCAACACTTTTTCTGCGCGGCTGGGTGATGAGCAGCGCCCTGGTTGGATGCCTGGCGGGAGCAGTTGTTTCCGGCATGTTGACGGACCGCTTCGGCCGTAAACGGCTGCTGGTGTGCTCCGGATTTCTATTCACGATTTCCGCTATCGGCACCGGATTGGCGGATAATCTTACCATTTTTAACATTTATCGTATTATTGGCGGCATAGGCATCGGATTGGCATCGAACCTCTCGCCTATGTATATCGCCGAAATCAGCCCGGCGGCGGTGAGGGGGAAATTCGTATCTATTAACCAACTCACTGTGGTAATCGGTATTCTCGCAGCCCAACTTGTTAATTTTCAGATTGCTGAAAGATTTCCTTCCGTTGACCAAATTCGATTATTGTGTATGCCCGAAACCCAAGTCCAGGTTATCAAGAACTCAACCGACTTCAATCCGGTTGAACAACGAGCACAAGCCCAACATGTTGTTGATGAAACGGCGTTGGCGAAAGTGATTCAGGAATTCCCAGAAATTTCGTGGTATCGCCCAACGAACGAAGAACAAAAAAAACTCAAGGAAATCGAAGATACGAAAATAATGGACGCCTATCTATCTAATACATGGACAGGTAAGCAAGGGTGGCGCTGGATGTTCTGGGCGGAGACGGTTCTCGCTTTGTCTTTCTTTGTATTGATGTTTTTTGTGCCGGAAAGTCCGCGTTGGCTGGTAAAAATGGGCCGAAACACGCAGGCGCAAACCATTCTCGCCCGTGTAGGTGGGGCCGATTACGCCGGTGCCGAAGTCACCGACATCAAAACCACGCTGGCAAAGGAAGAAATCGCTCAGGTGCATTATTCCGATTTGTTGCAACCCAGGCTACTGAAGATTGTGGGCATCGGCGTTTTCCTGGCCGTCTTTCAACAATGGTGCGGCATCAACGTGATTTTTAACTATGCTCAGGAAGTGTTTTCCGCAGCCGGTTATGGAGTGAATAATATTCTCACCTGTATTCTCACCACCGGCGTCGTAAATCTATTATTTACCTTCGTGGCGATATATACCGTGGACCATTTCGGGCGCCGTGCCTTGATGTTGATCGGGGCGGGAGGACTAACCCTTATTTACGCCGTACTGGGAACAGGATATTTTTATAAGAGCACAGGCATTCACATGTTGATACTGGTGCTTTTAGCGATAGCGTGTTACGCCATGTCCCTGGCGCCGGTCGTGTGGGTGGTTATTTCGGAAATCTTCCCCAATCGTATTCGCGGCGCGGCCGTGTCCGTGGCGGTGTTTTCATTATGGGTGGGTTGCACTTTTTTGACGCTGACATTTCCCAAGTTGAATGAAGTTCTTAAGCCTTACGGCACGTTCTGGCTTTATGGCGGCGTATGCGTTATCGGTTACTTGTTTATCTTGAAATACTTACCGGAAACAAAAGGGAAATCATTGGAAAATATCGAGCGTGAACTTGTGGATTAAGGCTGTCCAACGCTGAGAAGAAATATGCAGGCGACAGGTTGTTTTTACACGGAAAGGTAAAAATATGAGATGTAAAAGAACAAATCAAGCAACACATCTGATTTTATTATGTATTTTTTCAGCAACACTTATTCTTAATGGCTGCACAACGCAAGAAGTCGTGGGAGCAGAAAAAAACATCTGGCTGTCATCAATGGACCTCTCCCACGTTACGGCAGGATGGGGACATACGAAAGCGAACATCAGTGTTGACGACAAACCGATGACGTTAAACGGCAAGGTCTATGACAACGGCGTGGGCACGCACGCTAAAAGCCTGATGGTTATCGCTCTCGATGGCAAGGCTTTGCGTTTTCGGGCGACGGTGGGAATAGACGACGGAACGGCCGGCAGAGGTTCCGCACAATTTAAAGTTTACGGCGATAAGCAAATACTGTTCGACAGCGGAATCATCAAAGGAGGGGATAAGCCCCAAAAAATTGATATCGCTCTTGCACATGTGCAGCGCCTGTTTTTACTGGTTGATGATGCGGGAGACGGAACCACGTATGATTGCGCAAACTGGGCCGAAGCTTGTATTGAATATTCAGGAAAGGAGCCTATGATTATGCCTGTACCACAGGAAGAAAGAGTCATTTTAACGCCTCCCCCCGGCCCAGCGCCGAAAATCAACGGACCGAAAGTGTTCGGAACCCGGCCGGGTAATCCCTTTATATATCGCATCCCCGCCACGGGCGATCGTCCGATGAAATTCTCCGCCGCGGGTCTGCCGGAAACCCTCTCGCTGGACGCCAATACGGGCATCATTATCGGCACAACACCCCGAAAACGGGCCGAATATCAGATAACGCTACAAGCGGAAAATGCTTCCGGCCGGGATGAACGCCTCTTTCGGCTGGTCGCCGGCGATCTTCTGGCGCTCACGCCGCCGATGGGCTGGAACAGTTGGTACATTTATTTTACCACGGTAAGCGATACGGACATGCGAGACGCGGCGGACGCCATGATCTCAAGCGGCATGGCCGACTATGGCTACATGTACGTCAACCTTGACGATTGCTGGGCGATGAAACGCAATGAAAAACCCCATCGAGACGAGATCGGCAACATTCTTCCCAACGAGAAATTTCCCGACATGAAAGCCATGACCGATTACATCCACGCCAAGGGCCTCCGGGCCGGCATCTACACCTCGCCCGGCCCCTGGACCTGTGCCGGTTATGTGGGCAGCTTCCAGCACGAACAGCAGGACGCTCAACAGTTCGCGAAATGGGGATTTGATTTTCTTAAGTACGACTGGTGCCATTATGAAAGTTGCGTCATCGACCATTCCCATTACGAATTTATCAAACCTTACGCCCTGATGGGTGAAATTTTGAAGTTCGCCGAACGCGACACGGTATATAACCTGTGCCAGTATGGTATGGATGACGTGTGGAAATGGGGCGCCCAGGTTGACGGACATTGCTGGCGAACGACGCACGATTTGGGGAACCTATCCGGCTATCTGGAAGTAGGATTAAATAATGCTCAATACGCCGACTATGCCGGTCCCGGACGATGGAACGACCCGGACTATATTCTCATAGGTTATGTCGGCGCCGGGCCGGGGGAAATCGTGCCCTGTAAATTCACTCCCAATCAGCAATATCAGTATATGTCCATGTGGTGCTTGATGGCCGCCCCGCTGTTTTTTTCCGGTGACATGACAAAACTTGACGATTTCACCCTCAACGTACTCTGTAACGCCGAAGTCATCGATATTGACCAGGACCCTCTCGGCCGACAGGGACGAATTGTCAAAAAAACCGAAGAATATTTCATTATGGTTAAGGAACTGGAAGAGGGCAGCAAGGCCGTGGGCATATTTAATACCAACGATATCGGCGATATTAATGTTAATATATCCCTAAGTGATTTAGGGCTTACCGGTTCTCAATGCGTGCGTGATGTATGGCGGCAGAAGGATATAGGAACGCATAGTAAACCATTTGAAACAACAATTCCCTGCCATGGTGTTATGCTATTTAAAATGACTTCTGGGCACCTCTAATAAAGCCGTTTTAGAGGACAAATTTTTCAGCAACGATTTTTGAGAGACATTTTGAACGTTTTAGCGCAACATCA
>JAFGBA010000283.1 GCA_016933395.1 Sedimentisphaerales bacterium
CCAGCCGCGCGGCGTCGAGATGCAGTACCGCGTGACGGCCATCAACGCCGCCGGCGAATCCACGCCCAGCAATATCGCCACGGTGGTATTGTAACGGCCATAGGCCGTTACTGGCTGTCGCTACTTATGGGCGAGACATGTAGCGCCTGAAAGAGCAGCCCCAAGTGGCGGATGCTGCACAACAAAATGCCTCCATGAGGCCCGGGCAGGCGGCCTTAATCGGCCGCTTGTTCTTTTTACATGTCTCGGCCAAAAGAAGCGAAAGAACGCAGCGGATGTTTGCGGTGTTCTGCGCCCGGCCCAACGGGGGCTTTCTGTTGACTAACATATCTCGCTCATCAAGTTGCGTCAGAAAGAGCGGGTACTAACGCCGTTCGGCGATAGCTTAGAAACCCCTCAGGGCCCGCTAGCTTAAAAGGGTCATCGACTCCCAATGAGTTGAGCCATGCGTTTGCCCAGTTCCCGGGCGTCCTGGATGCCGAGATCATCATCTTCAATATTAGCATGCGGCCCGCTCCACAATGCTGCGCCGAAATGGCAGGCATGATGTCCGCCATTGACACATATCATGTCGTGGCAAAAGCCCGCCGCATGGATGGTCTGGATGGCCAGTTCATGGCCGCCGTGGCGGACTTTCCCCACGGCCAGCGCGCCGAGCAGGCGGTTGCGGAACTTTTGGCCGTTGCGAGCCAAAAGCACGCAACGGTCGAGGAAAGCCTTGCACTGGGCGGTCACCGAACCGAAGTAAACCGGCGTGCCGATGACCATGGCGGCCACCTCGTCATCGGCCAGAGCGGGGATTAACGTATTGAAATCGTCATCGATACTGCATTTCATTTCCTTTTTGCATTGATCGCAGGCGATGCAGGGCTTGATGTCCAGGCCGGCCAATTCGATCAACTGCGTTTCAATGTTTTGGTCGGTTTCCCGTGCGGCCAAAAGGCATTGCTCCAAAGCTTTGCAGGTGGTTTGACCTCGACGGGGGCTGCAACAAATACCGATTATTTTCATCAATCATGGTCCTTTCATCTTAACTTGGGTTTATCATGTGAAGATTTCGAATAATACATTTGCTGGTTCCGTATTTCTTTGTGTATTTCTCCCTCCGACATCAATTGTTCCACATATTTGACGACCTCATTGCGATGTAATCCCAGCCCGTCAGTAATATCTTCGACGGTGCAGGGACGCCTCCGCAGCAGATTCAGCACCTCGTCGCGCGTGGCGGCAAAGTGCAGCGAGGATACGTGTTGAAAATCGGCGATGACCTCGGCGCGTTCATGCAGCCGCGCGGCGATATCGTGTAAACGTCCCGGGGATACCGGCAGCACGAAACTTTCGGTGGGCGGCCGCACGACGGTGTTAACCTGCACGCGGTCAGGAGAAATTTTATGAATACAACGGGATAATTTTTCAATCTCTTTTCCCGTTGTGGCCACGCCGCCGACAATGAGCACTTCCAGCCAATATTGGCCTTGATATTCCTTTCGAAAATCCCGCAGGCCGCGCAGCAAATGCTCGAACGTGATTTCCGGGCAGGGGCGATTCACATATTGGAATGTTTCTTCGCATCCGGCGTCCAACGAGGGTATAACCAGATCCGCCGACATAACCGCCTGGCGAACCTCCGGCCGCCATAAAAGTGAACCGTTGGTCAACACCGCAACGGGTATTTTCGTCAGGGATTTTATCTGCTCAATCAGCGGACCGATCGCGGAATAAAGCGTGGGTTCACCGGACCCCGACAAGGTGATATAATCCGGGCGGCTATCGAGTTTGCTTTTAAGGTCTTTCAGAATCGCCTCGATAGAAAACCATTCCTTTCGCTGTATTGTTTTACAGGTGGTAGCTCCCAACTGGCAATAAATGCAGTCATAGGTGCAGGTTTTAAAAGGCGTCAGGTCCACCCCCAGGGATCGCCCCAGCCGACGTGATGGAACCGGACCAAAAACGTGCTCAGTCAAGACAATCTCGCTTTAACAGAACTACGGATTCAATTAACCAAACATCCAATGCCTGCTTAATCATCACACGAGGGCGAATCACAAGGCGTATCTCTGCCGCAACAGGTTCGGCTGCGACCGCAACGCGTGGTTGGTTGTTCTTTTTTAGCGTAATCTGTCGCGTAAAAACCTTTGCCCTTGAAAATCACGGCGCCGCCGGCCCCGATCAATCGTTGCACCTTGCCGCCGCATTGGGGACAGGCCGTCAAGGGGCGGTCACTCATATTCTGAAATTTTTCAAACTGATGACCGCAAGAAACACATTTGTATTCATAGGTGGGCACGAGGTAAACTCCTTACTAAGGGAAATTCAATTTTCTCACCTACGGAGCCGTTAAAACAACGATCAGGAAAGGCATGCCAAAGTTGCGCCTTGGCCTGCATTCCCGTGCAGTGCGCCGGGCCGATGCGGGCCACATCATACATGCGAAACGCCTCTATCGTGCGGGCAATTCTCTCCGGCGAGGCCGAACCCAGGTGCATACCGCCCAAAATAGTAAAAAAGCGATTCTGGTTGGTAAAGTCTTTAATATGATGCAGGGTATTTACCACTCCCGCATGAGCGCAACCCAAAATAACCACCAAACCTTCCTCTGAATCGAAAAACAGGGCCTGGTCATCCCACAAGGGATCGGTCTGGTTGCGGAATGCATCCAGATAAAAAGGTCCGCCGACATCTTCATAATCAGTAATTCGCGGAATAACGCCCGTAATCCACAGGCCGGGGAATATTTCCTCCGGCTCAGGCGTCCAACAAAGCCTATCGGTCCCCTTCCGCTCCTGCAGGTATCTCGCCGTCATCGCCGGCATCCCTATGGAACGGCAGGGTTTCTGATCGTAACAACTGAATTTGGGTTTTATCGCCTCGGGATGCAGATATACCCTGGCGGCGGGCGCTATATCAAGAATTCGCATCAGCCCCCCTGTATGGTCATAGTGCCCATGGCTTAGCACCACCGCTTCGGTTTGCGACAAATCCACGCCTAGCCTGGAGGCGTTGGTTTGTATTATCTGGCTTGCGCCGGTGTCGAACAGTATTTTATGCGGCCCATATTCGATCCAAAAAGCCAAACCGTGTTCGGCCAGCAGGGTTGGATGATTGCTGATATTCTCCACCAGCGTGGTTATGCGTATGGCTTCCATCATGAATTGAGACGCCCGTCTAATTGATTCTGTCGCATGAATTTTCCCGTCGCCGTGGTTTTTAATTGCCCATTTTGCAGAATTTCCGCCTTCAATTCGTAAAAGCAGGATGCGGAACGATGAATCCAGGCCCGTACGGCAACACTTTGATCTGTATGAACCGGATGGCGGAAGCGCACCTGCAAATCGGCCGTAACGGCGATGCAATTTTGGGCGAACAGGCAATTGGTCATCGCGCCGTCCAGAATCATGCAGATAATACCGCCATGCAACATTGCAGGATATCCTTCGAATATCCTTTCTAACGTGAACTCCGCCGTGACGACGCCGTCATCGGTCACGTTGAAATCCAGTTGCAAGCCGCGTTTATTCTCCTCGGAACATACGATGCAACCGGGGTGTGCGTATTGACGGATTTGTTGGAATGGGTCAATGACCTTAATGGTCACAGATATTGTCTCCTGTTTTTAACGATCCGTCAAGATACGCCGTGATCAGCTCTTCCGGCGTGACCGCCGATGCTCCGACAATAACCTCGATATCGTTTTGGGTGAATAACTGCTGGGCACGCTGACCCATACCGCCGGCAATGATGACATTGACGCCCTGCTGATGCAGCAGATCCGGCAATGC
>JAFGBA010000038.1 GCA_016933395.1 Sedimentisphaerales bacterium
GACGCACGGCAACGCACAGAACGTTCGACCCACAACTATCGTTGTGGGCTAACATCCAACGACCCGCAACTTTCGTTGCGGGCTGAGGCTGTGATTCCCTACCGCTATAGCTAAATTACGGTGCGATGAAAATATCGTCATCGGCCTGAGGGAGTTCCGTACCGCGGTACTGGCGGGCGTCGCGGATGGTGAAAATATCATCCAGCCGCACACCGAGATAACGCTGGGGGCTGAAACTGGCGCTGCCGTCCTGGTAGAGGACATTTTGCCCGTGACCGGCGTGGTTATGGGAGTTGATTTGCAGCAATTCGGGATTGGTTGAAAGATCGAGAATCTTTTGCTGATCAGGATTGAAATCAAAAAAAATCGGGTTCTTGTCGGCCATAAGCGGATCACGCGACTTCTGGTCGAGTCGTAATTGCCGCCGGGCGGCGTCGGCGAGTCGAAAACTATAACTAATCAGTTCACGACCGTAAAAATCCTTCAAATGCTGGCGCTGGTTGTCATCAATATTGCGGTAAACGGAGATTTTATAGGTTGGAGCGCCCGGGCACATAAAAGCGTTGAGAGGGAGATAACCGCCGCGCACCAGCAGCCAGACATTGCGGGTATTGCTGACGTTTTCATCGCCCTGCTTACCCACATACCACCACGGCGAACCGGGTTGGCGTTCGACATAAGGCAAATAACCGTTGTTATCCTGGGCATAGCTGGCAAATGCCTTACCCACATTCCCCATCAGTGAAGCGCATTCACGCTGTTGGGCCAATTGTCGTTGCTGCTGGAGAGATGGACGCAGCAAGGTAAACGCCAATAAGATGCACGCCGCCACGGAGATAATATCGCGTAAATTACCCATCACCCAACGGAATCGTTTGGCGCCTTCACCTCGCTCGCTATCGGCGCCGTTACGCCGTTGTGCCAGCGCCGCACTGGCTCGGGCCATAACCTGGGCCTGGTCATGCTGGCGGATAAAGTTCATGGTCGATTCGGCAAGGTCTTTGCCGGCCGCATGGTCCGGCCAAGCGGCCAAAGGAGCCAGCGTCTGGTCCAGCGCAGCAAAAAGTTTGCGTGCCTGGGGATTGGTGTTCAATTCCTGTTCGAGGCTCTCGCGCTGTTGGGCATCGAGCTGCCCAAAACGATAGTCCAGCAGTCGCCCCAGTAAGTCCCGGGGAAATTCGCTCATGTTGTTTTTATCCTGATGGTTCATCGACACGTCCTCACGCCTCTGTTTCTTTTTCTCGCTCATGCCATAGCCGCCCGAAAGCCGCGACCGCGCTATGTAATCTCGACTTGACCGTCCCTAACGGTATTTTCAATGCCTCGGCCATGTCTTTGTACGCCATTTGATTGTAATACGCCAGCAGCAGAATCTCGCGCAAATGTTCCGGCATTTGGGCCACTATCTGTCGCACGGCCTGGGTCTGCTGCTTCTGGTCCAGAATCGCATCCGGCGTCGTCGAATCCTGCAACATCATATCCCAGAAACTCGCTTCATCGCCTTCCTCGACGCCGGTCACCTGCACCGTGCCGTGCCGCGACTGCTTACGCAGCAGGTCGCGAGCTTTATTCGCCGCAATGGTATAAAGCCAGGGCCGAAACCGCCGCGAAGCGTCAAAGCTGTCAACCGATAGATGAACTTGTAAAAAAGTTTCCTGAAAAACATCTTCTGCCTGGGCCGATTTGCCCAAAAACCGTAATAGAAAGTTGTATAGCTCTCGCTCATAACGCCGCGTCAAGGCCATGAACGCCTGTTCATTACCTTTACGATAATCGCTCAGCAATTGTTCGTCAGTTTGCGGTTCCAATTGGCTCATTTACTTTTACGCCAAACATTCCCAAAGGTTCGCCCATTCCCGTAACGCGGGCATCTTGCCCGCACCCTCGCAATTAAAACTACAAATAACTGCCATATAACAACTTATGCCATAACCGCCTTCTTCAGCTTTTCCACCACCAAGCCAGGCGCCAAATCACCCATCACCGCATGACTTACCGCCACCCCCGTCGCCCCGGCCGCAATCACTTCAGCCGCGGTATCCGGCCCAATCCCCCCAATCGCTATAATCGGACCACCATAAGCCTCCCGCGCCTGCCGGATATACTCCAAACCCACAACAGATACCGATGATTTGGTCCTGCTGCGATAAATCGCCCCCACCGCCAGATAATCCGGCCGCTCCGCCACCGCCGCCTCCAATTCCTTAGCATTATGCGTACTTACCCCCACAATCTTCCGCCCTCCCAGCACCTTCCGGGCCGCCGCCACCGGCATATCCTCCTGCCCCAAATGCACCCCGTCCGCTCCCACCGCCAGCGCCACATCCGGCCGATCATTGACAATGAAAAGGGTCCCTCGGGAACGACATAAATCGCCCATGTCCTGCGCCAAACCTACCAAGTCGCGGTCATTCCTGTCCTTTTCTCGCAACTGAATACAATCCACACCCGCCTCGACGATTTCTTTGGCAATCTTCATCACCGGGTGATAACACATCGACGTGGTCAACAACACATACACCCCCACCCCCGCCATCTTCCCAACCCGCTCCAACCGAGTAACCAGTTGCTTTTCCAGCTCATACCCCCGATACCGAATTTGCTCAATTTTCCCGGCCGCTTCCGACGAGGATATTTTCATATACTCTTCCAAACACCGTAGAGCTTCCGAAAGCCGCTTGCCCGCGGCACTAACAACCGCCTGCACATCCTCCCGCCGCCCCTCCGCTACGGTGGCAATCGAAGTCCCCACATCTCCCGGTGTATCGCGCCACGCTGCCCCTTCGGCCGCTGCTCCGGCCATCACCTGGCATAACTCATGCCGCAATGCCTTGGCCGCCTCGCTCAACGCCGAATCATCCAGGATAAACCGTCCAGCATCCTCCAAAACGCGCAGGGCCTCCCGCGAGCGATTAAAATTGGCATCAAGTAAACGTAATACCTGTGAATCCATTACCCCATTATAGCTTGCCACAGCATGATTTAAAGCCATTACCACCCGCGTTATTCAGACAAAAATTGACCATAAACCGGACATTCCCAATCCTGTTTGGCCCGACTTCAGATTAATTTTTATGTGGTTCAGGCGTAAAAAACAGTCCCAAAATCTCATCTTGACAATCATGGCTTTTAACCGATATTCTGCATAGTAAAGAACACATACATCGGTGACATTCAGTTCGGTAGAGTGGGTCTCTGGCCCACCACGATAAGCGTTCCCAACCGCCTATCCAACCGATGTCATGCTGAACAAAGTTTGGTTCGGTGGTTCTGTGAGCCACCACGATGTGCTATCGAAGCGGCCACAATGCGAAAGGAGCTAAACGATGATGGCATTTTTATCTACCTGGAGTTGGATTGGAATCGGAGTCGGAGTGGTCCTTATCGTGGTCGCCATTATCCTCAAAAAACGCGGCTAAACAAATCTATTTGAGATGAGGCGTCGGGTTAAGCAAACCGGGGCTTTAAACCGGACGAATTAAAGGTACCAAAAAACCTTTTTAGTCCGGCGCGCCTGGTATGATGCGTCGGCACTATTATTGATAAAACTTCGATTCTGCCTGCCAATCCTTACTATTCGCGCCCATTCACGTCTGTCTCAGCGTAATTAAAGGCGAAATCGTGTTTGTTCTCGGTTTAAAACGGTTTTCTTTTTTACCTCCGCCGCCCGGTTCATCCGCTTTGACAAAAACGCGATATTTTGCTATCATGTCCCGATGAACGAACAGCCTAAATCTTCTAATACCCACCGGCGATTACTCCCCCCGCAGTATAGTGCATTCAATGAAAAGCCATAGGAGATTCAGATGTCCGAGAATGGCCCTCCACAATCGGAAATCATCTTATACCAAACCGAAGATGGCCGCACCCGCATCGAATGTCGCTTCGAAAACCAGACCGTCTGGCTGACCCAGGCGATGATGGCTGAGTTATTCCAAATCGGCGTAAATACCGTAAACCATCATCTCAAAGAGATTTACGGCGATGGAGAGCTGGATCGCAAGTCAACTATTCGACAATATCGAATAGTTCGCTCAGAAGGCGGCCGCCAAGTGTCCCGGAAAATTGAACATTACTCTTTGCCGGTTATTCTGGCCGTCGGTTATCGCGTCAGGAGCCATCGCGGCGTCCAGTTCCGCCAATGGGCCACCGCCAGGCTTACCGAGTACCTCGTCAAAGGTTTTACCATGGATGATGAGCGGCTTAAAAACCCGCCCGGCCCGGACCAGGTCGATTATTTCGACGAACTGCTCGAGCGTATCCGCGATATTCGCTCCTCCGAAAGACGGTTTTACCAAAAGGTGCTCGATATCTACGCCACCAGCGTGGACTATACGCCCGAAACGGAATTGTCTCAGCAATTCTTTGCCGCCGTGCAAAATAAAATGCACTGGGCCGCGCATGACCATACTACCGCCGAAGTCATCAACGAACGCGCCGCCGCCGACCAACCCTTTATGGGCCTCAAGACCACCCGCCCCGGCGGCATCATTCGCAAAACCGATGTCTCCGTTGCCAAAAACTATCTCACCGAAGAGGAACTCGCCACCCTCAACCGAATCGTCAATCTCTACATCGAGTACGCCGAACTGCAAGCGCTGGAACGAAAGCCCATGACCATGCGCGACTGGATTACCAAACTGGACGATTTTCTCAAAATCTCCGGCCGCAACCTCCTCGACCACGCCGGTAAAATCTCCGCCGAAATGGCTAAAGCCAAAGCAGAAGGTGAATACGATAAATACCGCACGTTCCTGAATACCCAACCCCGCCAGATCGACGCCGCATTCGAAAAAGCCGTCAAACAATTGCCCAAACAAGCGAATTCCTCAAAATCCAAAAAGCGAGAATCTTAAACAAAAAAACAAATGAACGAACAACCGAAATCATCCAACAACCACCGACGCCTACCCCCCTGGCTCAAGCGTCCGGCCGGGGGCGGGCCGCAATTTCCCAAGGTGATTAACCTGCTCAAAGAGCTGCACCTGGCCACCGTCTGTAATAGCGCCGGCTGCCCCAACCGC
>JAFGBA010000039.1 GCA_016933395.1 Sedimentisphaerales bacterium
GACGCACGGCAACGCACAGAACGTTCGACCCACAACTATCGTTGTGGGCTAACATCCAACGACCCGCAACTTTCGTTGCGGGCTGAGCCGGCGACGCAATATCGCCATAATGGTAAAGACACACTCGCCCGTCGACGTGTTGAATACACCGGTCGGTATGATCCCGATCCACAGCGTCGGCAGCAACCGATGTGTGTACGTTGTGAGAAACAACCGCTATATGACGGCATCAGCGGTCTGTGCCTGATGTGCATTCGAAGCGACAAACGGAAACGAGAAATGCAGCTTTGCGGCCGGGATGGTGTCACGGCTGCTCAGCGACGGGCGGGTATTCCCGACCATTATGCCCGAGCAAGTCTGGCGGATCTCGAATCCGAAACGCAGCGAGAACTCCGGGAGAATCCTCGCGGTTGGTATTGTTACGGCTCGGTGGGCGTGGGCAAGACGCACATGCTGGCGGCCTGGGCGAATGATCTGCTCGCTCGCGGGATGGAGGTGGTGTGGATCGGGTTCGAGGCGATGCTGGGGGCGTGCCGGGCGAGTTACGCCAATGGCCCCGGCGGGCAGGAGATGATGATCGGCCACTTTTGTGCGGCCCAGCATTTGTGCCTGGATGAGCTCTCTCCGGCCGCGACCGCGTACGCCCGCGAAACCTTCTGCCGCATCCTCGATACCCGGCTGACGCACAACATGCCCACCTTCATCGCCACCAACCTGGAGCCGGCGGAGCTGGACGCCGCCTTCGACGCCCGCATCGCCAGCCGCCTGGCGACGCTGACCCCCCTGGCCGTAAACGGACCGGACAGGAGGAGATTGTAATTCCATAAATTAAAACATGTTCTGAAAATTGGACTTGTCGTTTATCATTATCTTGTTATATTATAATATACTCCGTCTTTCGGATAAAAAGTGTTTATACGGGTAAAGTAAATTCGACATCGAAAGCAAAGAAATATGTAAAGCATAACATGGAATATGGAGTTGTATCATTCATGGAATACCGTGACCTGGAATTCAAAATACCAGAACAATGCGAAGATTATGATGAATGCTCATCATTTGTCACAACTTCCATCGAAAATATAATGAAGGGTGCTATTGATGCAAAAAGAAACCAGATTATTATCAATACGAATTTGAAGCTCGGCCTTCCTATGGAAAATATAAACAAGATTGCCGGGCCATTTGTCGAAGCCTGGGCGGTTGAGATTTTTCAAGATACTCTGGAAGACGCCAACAACAGTTACTCTCTCATTAATGTCGAAGCAAAAGAACGCCTATATATGGCGGATATAATTCTGCAATTTAAAAAGAAACATAAACGCGAAAGCGGCATTACCGCGGAAGTCGACGTCAAGGCTACGGCGGAAGATATCGAATCCAGCGGCAAATCTCCGAACATTACCGCTTTTAAACGAATACGATCCGCTTACATTGAAGACCCTGATTACATTTTCATTATATTGTCTTTGAAGCATCGTGTTTATTCGACAAAAAATGTCGCTACGGGCCTCATGGATGGAATCATGGAAGTTGTCGCCTACAACGCCTATGACCTGAAATATTTATCTTCATCCGATTTAAGTTACAATCCCGCCCTTGGCAGCGGTCAATTGCAAGTGCGGGATATTCACTATGTAACACTCACGAAACGAACGACATGGGAGTTTTGCCAATTGCTTGACCAAAAGTTTATTAGTTCGAAAAAAGGATTTAGGGAGTGGTTACGACTGGCGAAAATAAATGAATGGATTAAGTCAAATGAGTAATATTAAAATCATTACCGGCGACGCTCTTGTTGAACTGGCTGAAATTGAACCCGCCTCTATTGACTTGGTTATTGCCGATCCGCCATATAATCTCGGCAAAGACTATGGTAACAATCACGACATTCAGGGTTTTGGTGATTATCTCGAATTCTCCAGAAATTGGCTTCGTCAAGCTCATCGAATACTTAAAGCTTCTGGAACACTGTATGTTTTCATGGGGTTTCGATTCATTTCCTACCTTTACGATATCCTCGATCGTGAACTGGAAATGTTTTTCAATAGTTGGATTGTGTGGCATTATACACAAGGCATGGGAAAAACCAGAGGATTTTCTCCGCGGCATGATGATATCCTTATGTTTACAAAATCCAAAGAGTTCAAGTTTAATTTGGATGAAGTCCGCGTCCCCCAGAAATACTACAGAGATCGAAATAACATGAGAGGGGCAAATCCCGGCGATGTATGGAAATTTTCTCATGTTCATTATTGCAATGGCAACAGACAAAATCACCCAACGCAAAAACCTGAGGGATTGATTGAGCGAATGATACTGGCGTCTTCAAATGAGAATGATTTGGTAGTGGATCCGTTTTCCGGAAGCGGCACCACCCTTCGTGTCTGCCAGCAGCTTAATAGAAGAGCCATTGGCGTTGAACTCAATCCCGATTATGTAGCCATGTCAAATAAGCGATTGGCGGCGCCATTTTTGGGGTTTGACA
Source organism: Sedimentisphaerales bacterium (assembly GCA_016933395.1). Lineage (GTDB taxonomy): Bacteria > Planctomycetota > Phycisphaerae > Sedimentisphaerales > SM23-30 > JAFGBA01. The sequence goes on from JAFGBA010000039.1 coordinate 2,489, forward strand.
GTGTTGACCCTCGAATGGAAAGAGTCCCTATGGATTTGCGTCGATCTGACGTCCGTATGAAATATCTTGAGAATCACAAAAAATGGTTTTTACATCATCACGAAAATGCCGTAACGAAATTTGAAGAATCAGTTACATCACTCTATGGTTACACCGACAAAAATTCATCGGAACAAAAGACTCTTTTTGAAGAATTCGAGAATTGCGAATCCGACAAAAAGGTGAAAACAACGCGCCGGCTTGCTTAACCCTTTGGCGGGCAGGAGATGATCCGGCTTCGTCGGCGACTACGCCGTGACAATGATCGGGCATTTTTGTGCGGCCCAGCATTTGTGCCTGGATGAACTTTCCCCGGCCGCGATCCATTACGCCCGCGAGACCTTCTGCCGCATCCTCGACACGCGGCTGACGCACAACATGCCGACCTTCATCGCCACCAACCTGGCGCTGGTGGAGCTGGACGCCGCCTTCGACCCCCGCATCGCCGGCCGCCTGGCGACCCTGCCAACCCTGGCCGTAACGGGGTCGGATAGGAGGTGGTGTGCCATCTCCCAATGAAATAAACATATTTCCTATAGATATTAATAATATAAAGAAATATTTTGCATAATATGCAATATTTTTGTTGTATTTTTATATATTTATTGTATATTATATAAAGGACGTGCTTACGAAAGACGATAATTTATCCAAGTGTGATGAGGATTTTATGAAATGGATACGAAGATCAGGTCTGCCAAACGGATTGCAGAGCATACAACCCCTATTTGGAATTTGGGTTATTTGGACATTGCCGAAAGTGAGGCGAGAAAGTTTTTAACGGACGATCAATATGCCTATGTTGTACAGCTCTTTGATGAATTAGCTTATGAACTTAATCCTTTGGAAAGCAAAACACAAGATGTTCGAAAAATAGATGAATTTTATGAACTTCGAGATAAAGGAGGAATTTTAGGAAAAATTAACGTAAGGATATATTTTGCGATAATTGAAAAGGCAAAATTAATTCTTGCTCTATCAGCATATAAAAAAGAGGATGAAGGGCCACCGCCACAACATATAATAATTCGTTCGCGACATCGCCTGAGATATGCGAAAGAAAAGTTAACAAAATAATTGTTGTGGCAAATTTATCGAAAGGAATTCGAGTATGGACACGCTGGAAAAGGAAAATAAGGATTTACGGAGTCGTTGTTCACCGGAGATATATTCACCTGAGCACATCGCCGTCGCATTTCTCCTGAAGCGTTTCGAAAAATTGTCAAAAGAATCTTACGATGATTTAATGTCGCTTGGATTAAATGCAACCAAGTGTCAAACAGAGGAAGAATACCTAGAGATCATGGAAACAATGCGGGAAATTTTATTTCCTGATGAATTAATCGGCAAGATACACAAGGGGCGCGCTGGTTCAATTCATCAAACGGATAACTTAAAAAAGCGGAGTGATTGGATTGGGAAACAAATTAAGGAAAAGAGAATGAAGAAGGGGTGGACACAAGATGACTTAGCAAAAAAGTGTGAATTGCCACAACCTCATATTAGTCGATTGGAGGCCGGTGTGCACAGTCCATCGAACAAAACTTTGAAGAAAATAGCTAAAGCTCTCGGAATCTCCGTTGGCGACCTCGATCCTGCCTCCTAAGGTTATCTTATCCTCGTTTACACTAACGGCTCTTTTTCATTGGAGAAAAGAGCCTTTTTTTTATGATATCATACGCGACTGACGCACAACATGCCCACCTTCATCGCCACCAACCTGGAGCCGGCGGAGCTGGACGCCGCCTTCGACGCCCGCATCGCATCCCGCCTGGCGACGCTGCCCTCCATGGTCGTCCACGGCCCGGACCGGAGGAGAATGTAGCTCAACCGTCCCCGGTTGAGATTTTTAACGAAGCCCCTGACGAAAGAGGCTGTGTGATAATTCAAAAAACAGCATAAAAACCTTTGTTTTTTTGCGAATAACAAGGACAAAATTTTCAAAAACCTAATTACGACACAGCCTCTGTCATCCGGGGCTGAGGTAGGATGGGTCTGGGACCCACCAGAAACGTGCATCATAGAAAAACCGCGTGGGTCGAAGACCCACCCAAAAAAAACTGCAAATACACCAAACAGATGAGGCACTTCTATGGTGACACACGTTGATTATAAAAATATTGACGCCTGTTAAAAAATAAGTATAATATATTTTAACTATTTTCCTTATTTTACGTGGTTTTTTCGGAACAACAGATATCAAGAAACTTTCTGTCAAGCGGTTATCCCTAAAAATCACACACAGTTCATGGGCAATAAGACAGGAGTAATCAGACATGCCTCAATGTGACTCATGCAATGATGATCATGATTGTTACGGACGCCGCGATGGAAGTTGTCGAGAATGCGCCCATTGTGGAGGGACGGGTAAGTGTAATTGTGACGAGTGCCGTGCGAAAGCAGGTTTGGATCCATCTGGTAGCAATAGGGTTATTTGCAAGGCTTGCGGTGGTACAGGTCGCCGGTAAAGGAGTAATTGGATGTTTTGTTCTCACTGTAATGGAACCGGAAAATGCAACTGTGATGAATGTCGTAATGATGCGGGGCTCGATCCTTCCGGTAGCAACAAAGTAATATGCAAAGCATGTGGTGGTACTGGTGGTGGGAATAGCTGTGCTCATTGTGGCGGCTCACGGCGATGTAATTGCGACGAATGTAGAGCCGCAGAAGGTTTAGATCCTACAGGCAGTGGATATGTCAGGTGTAAATTATGTGGTTGAAGCGAGATCACCGCGTGTGTCAGAGACACCACCCTATAAACTGGTTATGGTTTTTTAATTTCAGACAAGAAAATAGGATAAAAAAATGCCGATCGAAGGTTTTCCCGATGCAAACATCCATCGGATTTGCGTAAGGTGTAAAAAGTGGCATGAACCCGCCGAAGGGCGGACGATCCGTCCGGATACCGGCTCCATCGGTGCGATGCTGAGTCCTTTGACGGCTTTCGTCGTTGGGTTGCGCGGGCTTACCGTTGGGCCTAATAAGCCGCGTTTCATCTGTTTCCGATGCTACAAAATCCGGATGTACACGCGGCTGTCGCTCTTTGCGATATTCGCCGGGGTGCTTGTAACGATACTGCTCCTGGAAAGATTCGGCCTTCTTAAATAATCCTCCCGCCTGGCGACGCTGCCCTTCCTGGCCGTCACCGGGCCGGATAGGAGGAGAATGTATCTATGACAAAAACCGTTCGTCAATACAAAAACGGTTTTTTTTAACTTCAACATAAGGGATTGGCATAAAATGGATGCCAACC
>JAFGBA010000284.1 GCA_016933395.1 Sedimentisphaerales bacterium
AAGCTGAATGTCAACGAGCAACACAATGTCATCCCCGATAATGATTTTATTATCCGCCTGGTGGAGCCGGCCGTGGGATTACCTGAACCGGAAGTGATAACTCTTGATGACGTCAAGGGGGATGACGAACAGTTTGATCAGTTTATATTTGATGATACCCGTGAAAGCGGCTGCGAGCTTTATCAGGCCCGCCTTGTTCGCATTAACAATGTACAATTTGTCAATACCACCAATTGGGGAACAAATGGTCAATTGACCATCACCGATGGTAACAAGACGTTTCCCGTTCTATTGGGTCTGGGACGCGGTTTCGAGCAGCCATGCAATCTGGCAAATACTTTCGACATCATTGGTATTTTCGACCAGGAAAGCGGTTACAGTGATTATACCAACGGCTATCGCATCTGGGTGCCCAATTATGACGGAAACGGACTGGTGCTGACCGATCGCGCCTACCGTCGCGGTAATCTGCGCGGCGACAGCGTCAATGACGGGCGGATAGATTTGCTGGATCTGGCCGCATTGGCTGGTGATTGGCTGCTGGACGTTCCGGGTTTATAATAATCATTAAATGAAGAAATCTCGTATAAAAGCTTTTACGCTTATTGAACTGTTGGTGGTAATCACCATTATCAGTCTGCTGGTGAGTATCCTGCTGCCGGCGCTGAGCCGGGCGCGGCGACAAGCGACGATAACCACGGTCAACGCCGAACTATATCAGATCGGTCTTGCTCTGGAAACCTATATGCTGGAAAACAGCGGAAATCCGCCGCCTACATACGCCTCGTGTATGATTCAGGACCATTTTTTTCAACTCCCCGACGAATTGGCCGAAGGCGGCTACCTGCCCGAACGTCCTCACAAACACGGCGCCATGTCCACTGGTATTGAAGACCGCTTTAATCCCGACCACACGTATAAATATCAAGCCCCCGGACCCATCATTCTCAATGGTGGAACACATGTCAAAAACGGCTCATCTCTACATATCCCTGATGGGTTCCCGGACAATCAACAAGCTACGGGGCATTTTTATTCTGATCCCAAAGAATCGCCGGTTTCTTGGGTCATTTACAGTCTAGGGCCACATTTTGATTTGCCCATGATGAAAAGCATGTTTTATCCCTTACCGTCTACCACTTGGTACGATCCTGTATTGGATTATGGTGTGCTTACGCGTATTCGACTGAAAAACGGGCAGCACGTGGGCGCCTTTGAGAGAAGCTAAAAAGTGAAATATTTTTTAGGACTATTTATATCTATTATTGCAGTTTTTCTACCGCTGACATGTGGTGGTTGCCGTAAAACCGATAATCCGGCAGGCCCCGCACCGGAAATCGCCGTAGCGAATTCATACCTTCATGCCGCAATGCTGGATTTATGCGGTGATGAAACACCTGTGTTAAGCCTGACGCCGCCGGGGATGTGTCCGGGGCACTTTGACCTTACGCCCGGATTGGCGCAACAATTGCGACAATGTCAAACGTTAATCGTTTTCGACTTTCAAAAAAAACTCATCGATGACATACCCGCCGGCGATAACTTTAACGTCATCATCATCACACCCGGTGAAGGGTTGTGTCGGCCTGAGACATATCTGGCGGTGGTTAAAGATATTGCGGAAAACTTATCCCACGCCTCTCCCGCCAATACCGAGTATTATCAAATTCGGCGGGAAAAAATCAAAACCCGTTTGCAACTCCTGCAAAACCGTCTGCATGCCCTTATTCAGGACCATGGTCTAAAGCAAACACCCGTATTGTGTTCTGAACATCAGTTAAAATTTGTTGATTGGCTGGGCCTGGAGGCGGCGGACACTTTCACCGGCCGCGATTCGGCGACGCTGGCGGACATGGACGCCTGCATAACCCGCGCGCGGCAAAAAAAGGTGCGCCTTGTCATCGCCAACCTACAGGAAGGAACCGACCTGGCCCAGACTCTGGCGCGAGAACTTAACGTACCCGTTATCGCCTTTAATAATTTTCCTGACCCACAGCAAGACAATCAGGCATTCGATCACTGCCTGGAACAAAATGTCAATGCCCTTGTCGAGGCTTTAAAGGATTGATGGAATCCTTATTTACATTGACCGACGTCACTGTTCATCGACGAGGCAAGTGCATTCTGTCCGTGGAACGGCTGGCCATCGGACGCGGGGAATTCATCGGCGTCATTGGCCCTAATGGCGCGGGAAAAACCACTCTAATGCTTACCTGTTGTGGATTGATTCATCCTGATAGCGGCAAGATATATTTTAACAAGCAGGACATCACCCGCCTGGGAACTTTGAATAGCAGTCGTATCCGGCGACAATTCGGCTATGTTCCACAAAGCGCTCACTATCACTCGGAATTGCCTTTCTCGCTGCGAGAGGTGATCGAGATGGGACTGGCCGGCGTCAAGGCGCCATGGCGACGTTTAAGCCGTGATGATCGGCAACATATTGATTTCTGGATCGAACGCATGGGTCTGCACGAGCGCTGCAACCACACCTTCCGTTCACTCTCCGGCGGTGAACGCCAAAAATGCCTTATCGCTCGCGCCCTGGTGCGCCGGCCAAATGTGCTGATGCTGGATGAGCCTTGTGCTAATCTGGATTTTTACTGGAAAGAGAATATCTACGCGCTGCTGGATGAATTACATCGGGAATTATCTCTTACTATTATGCTGATTTCGCATGATGACGGCCTGCTGCCCAACAGGGAACGTCGCCTGCTGTTGCTGCATCAGGGACGCATCGAGGCGGACGGTCCGGCCGCTGAAGTGCTACGAACGGAACGACTACAAAAGGCCTATGGGATAAATCCATTATGAACTCTTTCTTAATCATAGTGCTGCTGGGCGGATTTATCGCGGGGGCTTCAACGGGTCTGCTGGGAGTTTACCTCGTCGGCTTGCGCCTGCCGTTTCTGGGCACGTGTATTTCACACGCGGCGATGGCGGGCATGGTCTGGGGCGTAGTGTTCGGCGTTAATCCGACAATCGCCGCTATTTCGGCCGCTATCCTTACCGGCATTTTGCTGGCCCCACTACG
>JAFGBA010000285.1 GCA_016933395.1 Sedimentisphaerales bacterium
AAACGCTGGGGGCATCGGAAAACCATTTGGCAAAAATTATGCAGCGGCTGGGCAAGGCGGAGTTAGTCTCTTCCACTCGCGGGCCGTCCGGGGGTTTCCGCCTAAACCGACCGGCAGCCCACATTACCCTGATGCAGATTTATGAAGTCATCGAAGGTCCGTTTACACCGGAGTTTTGCTTGTTGAAAAAACCAATCTGCCAGGGCCAAAAGTGTGTCCTGGGTGGTCTGATCTCCCGCATCAACCAGGAAGTTAGAAATTACCTGACAACCACTACGCTGGCCGATCTGCGCGATGTTTGCGCACCTGTGACAAGTTCCTCAACCTCACATTTAAGGAATCATCGTGATGCAAACCGTATGCAAACTCAATCAGGCAATTGATTACCAAAATAACGCCATTGTCAGCAAAACCATCAAGGACAGCCCACAAGGCACGGTTACCCTGTTCGCTTTCGCCGCCGGGCAGGCCCTGAGCGAGCATACTGCGCCGTTCGACGCCCTGGTGTATATAGTAGAGGGGCAACTTGAAATCACTATCGCCAAAGAGCCTCATACCGCCGCGGCCGGTGATTTGGTCACTATGCCTGCTCATCAACCCCATGCTGTCAAGGCGTTACAAAACGCCAAAATGCTGTTAATAATGATTCGGGCGGAAAAATCGTAAAAACGTGTATAAAATGTGTTGAATCCTGCAAAAATCCAAAAATTAAATACTTTTTCAGGGAGATTTGATCATGAACATGTTTTGTTATCAATGCGAACAAACCGGCCAGGGTAAAGGCTGCACTCAGCACGGCGTTTGTGGTAAAGATTCTGAAACAGCCCATCTTCAGGATGTTCTGGTGTATTTGGCCAAAGGCATCGCCCAGTATGCGCATCGAGCAAATCAACTTGGTGTTTCCACACGAGATGCAGATTTGACGATAATCGAACTATTATTCAGTACGGTCACCAACGTAAATTTCGATCCCGATAGACTCAGCCAACTCGTCAAGCGGGCTGTCAATGTCCGCGAGCAAACCCGCCAATCCTACGAACAAGCCTGTAAACAAGCCGGCCAAAAACCCCAAACGCTTTCTGGTCCGGCTTTGTTCCAGCCTGCCGATGACCGCAAGGGACTACTCGCCCAAGCCGAAGAACTATCCATAGCCAAGCGTATTAACACCCAAGGGCCTGACGTCACGGGCCTGCAGGAACTGCTAACCTATGGCCTCAAAGGCACGGCCGCTTATACCGATCATGCCCATATCCTGGGGCAGGAAGATGACGAGGTGTTCGCATATTTCCATGAAGCCTTGGATTATCTTGCAGGCAATCCAACCGATATCGACAATCTCACCGCCGCTTGCCTTAAGTGCGGCGAAATCAATCTGCGGGTGATGCAGCTTCTGGACGCAGCCAATACTGGTGTTTACGGACATCCCGAACCTACCCGTGTTCGTGTTACCCCTATAAAAGGCAGGTGTATTCTCGTTTCCGGCCACGATTTGCGCGACCTGGAACTACTCCTGCAACAAACCGAAGGCAAAGGCATTAACATCTATACCCACGGCGAAATGCTCCCCTGCCACGGCTATCCCGGCCTGAAAAAGTACAAGCATCTGGTCGGGAATTACGGAGGCGCCTGGCAGGACCAGCGTAAGGAATTCGAGGCCTTCCCCGGCGCGATACTGATGACCACCAACTGTATTCAAAAACCCAAAGAAAGCTATATGAACCGTATTTTCACCACCGGCCTGGTCGCCTGGCCCGGCGTAACACACGTTGGTCCCGATAAAAACTTTACTCCAGTTATCAAAGCGGCGTTGGCCGCACCGGGATTCACCGAAGATGCTCCGGAAAAAACTATCACCGTCGGTTTCGGTCGTAATGCCGTGCTTGGCGTAGCGGATAAAGTTATCGAAGCGGTCAATGCTGGAAAAATTCGTCACTTTTTCCTCATCGGCGGTTGCGACGGAGCCAAACCCGGTCGAAATTATTACACAGACTTCGCCCAGGCCGTACCAGATGATTGCGTTATCCTGACCCTCGCGTGCGGAAAATACCGTTTTAACAAGCTTGAATTCGGCGATATCGGCGGCATCCCCCGCTTACTCGATGTGGGTCAATGCAACGACGCCTATTCGGCCATCCAAATTGCCCTGGCACTGGCAAATGCCTTTGGCACGGACGTTAACTCACTGCCGTTGACATTGGTATTGTCGTGGTACGAACAAAAGGCTGTATGCATTCTGCTGACTTTATTACATTTAGGAATAAAAAATATGCGGCTGGGACCATCCTTACCTGCATTTGTTACTCCGCCCGTACTTGACGTGCTACAAAAAACGTTCAATCTTAGGCCTATCACCACACCACAAAAGGACTTACAGGCTATTTTAAGCAGATGAACTGTTACCAAGAATCGATAAAATATTTACATTTGCGAATTTTAATTTTATTTACTGGACATTTATTGAAATTTTATATATAAAAAAAGGAACCGCCAGCAAGCCTTGGTCGGTCGGGGGTTGTGGGCACCAAGGGCAAGCTGGGGTTCCGGCTTAGGTATTAACCGTTCTTATGTTCCAGACACCTGTGCACACGGTGTGATGATGCCTTTTTTTCTCAATATTACTAATTTTTAACCATTTAATTCCAAAATACTTAGATTTATTCTCTTCCTTAATAAAAGTACCTAATGAGAAAATATATATATTTCTCTTGGTGACCGATATTATTGCTGTTATATTAAGTAGTTAAATTCGATTGTACTTTACTTGTTTTCTCATTCTTTCAAAAAGGGAGAAAATGAAACGTCAGATATTCATATTTTTCTCCTTATTTCTAATCTCGACCGCATGGGGTGACACTTGGATCGACCTTTATGAAACTGATGGTGTTACACCCTATAACGGCCACCCCATTATGGTAGGCCAATCCTTGGTTGTGATAGTGGCTTCCGATGAGGGTGAATACGGAGCCGGCGCCATTGTGCTGGAAGGAAACGACTCCAATCTGGGCGAGTTGATATGCCGATATCCAGAGGATTGCGAAGATTCCGCTTTACCCGCCGCCGGTGAAGAGTGGTTTTTATACCCTGAAGTACAACTGGGAGTTGGTTACAATTTTTGCACCGGAGATGAACCAATAGCAGGTAATTGGTTTGTCTTCGACTACACGGCCACGGATGTGGGCGATCCCAATATCGCTTTATATATGGCTTTACCTCCCGGACCTGATCCCACACTAGTTTATCGAACAGAATATATTACCCAGGTTCCCACACGTGATTTTGATGAAGACGGGGGTGTTAATTTAGGCGATTTAGCTATCATCGCCGAACATTGGCTTTCTTCCTCCTGCAGCGCTCCGGATTGGTGCGAACAAGCCGATTTGAATCAGGATACTTACGTTAATGTCCTTGATTTAGCGGCATTTACGGAATTTTGGCTGGAACTTACCGGTTAAAACCGATTCCGTTTACGAATAACGCCAATATCATATTTCCATAAGCCTCTCGCTAAAATCCGATAAGAAAGTGTTTTCCTATCAACATTCTTAATGCGCATCGCGTCTGTATCAATGGCTGATGGTTACGGAATGTCTTCAACATTTCGTTGTTACTTTTAACACCTTTGGTAAGGAGAATCCGCCATGAAAAAGGTCATCGGGCATTTTCTGGTTCTCGCCGTTTGTTATTCACCTGTATTCGCTCAAAGGGAATTGAGTAGCTCCGAAATTGACACCATATTGCAGGGTTTGACGGCTCAACCGCGCAGCACCTGGATTACGTCGGGAACACTTACCGCCGAGCACACCTCTTACCAACCTGCACGCATCACGGATGAAGCCCAGTTACAACAACTCATTGACAATGAAATCGTGGATTACCAGAACAGCACACATAAGCCGGAAGTCGATTCCACCCTGCAAAAGATGCGGCTTGAGGCGATTCCTTTTAATGTTCGTTATGAAAACGCCAATGAATTCACCATGAAAACCTTGGAAACGGTTCATTATAATAACGGTCGTTTTTGTTGGTCGCAGGAATTGCTCTCGCGTGAAGATTCCATTCGACCACCATTGAATAAAAATTTCATGTACGAATACTTTGATCCGCAAACCAATGCTCGTAAAACCAACACCTGGGATGGAGAATCATTCACACGCTATGATGAATCGATGGAATTCGCCCAGATTACGAAAGGTTCCGCGGCAGCACCAAAAGTAAACGGCCCTTTGACAGCGGGACTGGTGCCCTGGGGTCATGGCGTATTTTCCTGGGAGCAGCTTGGTGAGACGGATATCACCGCGGCGGAAACAAACAACGACGGCCATATTCAAATTGACATGCATATCGTCTATTCGACGGGATTTCAACTGGATTTGGCGCTCGACGCAGAGAAAGCATATAGTGTAATGGATTACGTTCTGACTTTTCCGGCGGGCGATATGATCATACAAACGTATGATGATTTCGTTTTTGTCAACAATACCTGGATGCCGCAAACCATCACGATTGAAAAATTCGATGGTAATTTCGTATTGCGTTCGCGCGATCTTTGGAGCTATAAGAATATTTCCTTAAGCACACCGGCGGATGAAGTTTTTTCGGTGAAACCTTCTCAGGGTGCTTCTGTCGATCTGAGTCTATCCGCGGTTGAAACACCGCTTCGATATTACGCTTCTTACACAGACAAATCGCCGCGACAGGTTGACAGCCAAACGCTTTTAGAACAACGGCTAGCGGTGCGGGACGCCACCGGCCCGGTAAATTGCGCGACGGCGGCGCTGAAGTACACGGGCGCCAAACTCGGGCGCAACTGGTCTGACAATCAATTATCAACGTTAATCAATGCCGTTGATGGAACAACTTCGATGTACGCCATGCGCGAATATTTCCGTCAACAAGGTCTTTTTTGCAATGCGGTAAAAACGGACCTGAAAACTCTGGCGATTTTGGCAACAGATACTCAAGTCATTTTATATCTGCCGCACAAAAATCACTTCGTGGTCCTGGCGGATGTCGATAAGGTTTATGTCAATCTGATTAATTTGATTAGCGATAAGTTTTACTATCGCGTGGAGCGCAGCCAGTTCCACCTGGACTGGCCGGACGGCGCAGCCCTGGTCATATCCAACACCCCCATTGCCCTGACAACGGAGATTCCTTACGAGGAATTAATTGCCCTTAAAGGCGCCGGCGGCTATAGCTGCACATACATCGTGCAAGAAGGTTGGACGGATTACTGCGACGGCGGCGGCGGGTCAGCCTGCACAGGTTACATAACTGTCTATTTTGATGTAGCGAGATGCGAAGCTGCCGAGAGCGGGAGTTGCACTACGCAAATGGTCATGCGTAAACGCAAGAATATCTGCTTCAACAACCCCCTCCATTGGGATGATTGCATAGTTGATGAGGAAGAGTGGATCACTTATTATATGTTCGGCTGTTATCCTTCCATTTAATCGTTATATTATAACTTATTACTAAGCAAACATTTAAAAGGCCCGCAACCCCAAGGAAGCGGGCCTTAAATGGGGGGTTGCATCATAAGTTGCGCGGGGATATAATATACTTTAGTGGATCAAGTATTACCATGGCTTGGGTAAAATTGTGCGTAAAACTAAAGCCTTCACACTGATTGAACTCCTGGTTGTTATAGCCATCATCGCATTATTAATGTCGTTATTGTTGCCAAGTTTGTCCAATGCCCGGAAACAAGCCAAAACGGTTGTCTGCGGCGCTCAGCTCAAACAGATTTTTATATATTTCAATAGTTTTGCGCTTGAACATCAGACTCTTCCCTGGGGTTTTAATAATATATCATATCCCAGTACACCATCAGCGGTGGAAAGGCAAATAGATAATTCTTATGACGATCCAGGCTGGTGGTGGTTTGATTATATCGGTGAATACATGGATGCTTCGACGCCATTTACCGATCTCCTGCAGTGTCCATCCAGAAATATTACAGAGAGCGATTGTACGAAAAATCTGGTCTGGGGCAATTACGGCGTCAACCAATCCCTGTGCACCCGTTCCGGATGGAGACAAAATATGGAAGAATTCTCCTGCCGGCAACCGATGCGCTGGCCCGTGAGCAATCCCGCCTCCACCATGCTGGTAATGGACAGCGGTTACGCGATAATCAACTGGTGGCAGGCGACGGTTTCACCTCCCCGGCCGCCGGATACAAATTCACTGGAAGACAAGAGCTACGTTCCCGGCCTGCGAATCGTTAATGAAACCAAGCTGCAATTATTGTATCCCTCCCTGTTCAACGACGCCCTTAACGGCCGGCATAACAAAGCGAGGGTGAACGTTGCTTTCGTGGACGGCCACGTCGATTGCCTGGCCGCCGAAGATCTGGAAGTCATCCAACAAGACGACCGATATCAAAACCGCACGCCCTTCTGGTCACCCGGAAATTAAGGGGAGCTTTAATAATAATACTCGGTTGAAATATAATTAACCGTTGTCATTCGGGGGGAATCAGAGACGACTAAAGAACCTTTATTTTAGCATAAAAAGAGAGATTCGTTGCGCGGCTCTACGCTTCGCTTCGTGTCTTCGCTGCGCTCAGGATGGCAGCTACAGGTTTTTAACAAAGCATTAGAGTGTTTTAAGGTGTTTGAGTTACTTGAGCCTCGACGGCATTGTAAGCTTTCTGATCGGCATATGTCACCGTCATGGTGGTTTCAAGTTCATAATCGCCGACCATATCGTCAAAAGCATACTGCTCCACGCGCAGGGGCAAATTCGTCGGGACATCAAGATAACAACGCCATTTATGGAGACTCTCCCCGCCTGCACGGTTTTCACTCGACCATACCAACTCATATACCTCCGCATTTGGCAGAGCCGGGTTCTCAATATGCCCGGTTACACAAGTCCAGTCACTTGCCCCGGGCATATCCTCAATACGTGCAAAAGGCAACAGGCCGCAACCGGTATAGATCATTTCCGATAAATAAGGTATTTCATTATGCGCTAATGGTGCGGAGGATACATTTCCGGAAGCGATTTTAATCACTCTTTGTTCACGATTCAAATCCACCATGCTTAAGACATTTTTTTGCTGAAGTATCATGGCATTGGCAGGACGAGAAATCCAAAATTCCTGCACCGGGGCCGACGACGTGGGAGCATCCTGAATGATATGAATCACCTGGGCCTGGCTGAACGCATCGTAAATGTTCTGTAAACCAACTCCTCCGGCCGTACCGGTACGAAGCAGCAGGCCAAAAACCAGCATTATCACCGCAGCGGCAGCGAGAGGCTTGGAAAAACGCACTGCATATCGACCTACGGTCGTTGCCGTGTTGCGGGCGATAAGAACGGCAGCCTTATGGGCGGGCATGTCAAGCAGATGCACCGCCGGTTGTTGATTGTGAACTTCAATATGGAAAGGCCAATCCGCATAACATTCAGGGATATCGTTTCCCGGTGTATCCGATGGGGCCTGCATTTTGACTGTGGTGACTACAGACGAGTCGGGACGCCGGGCGAGTTGATGAAGAATATCGGGCAAATCCGTCCTATCCGCAGGTTCACCGCCATCGGGCGGGATTTGTGAATCATCAGTAACAGACAATGCCCACTGCCGTAGCTGTCCAGGCGATAAATTCAAGCTGCAAAGCGTCTCCAAGTCCCGGCGACAATCCTGACAATGGTTCAAATGCACGGTAATTGGCGTAGGAATCGAGACTTCCAACTCCGGCAGCGCCTGGAGGGCCAGATACGGCTTAACCACCCGACAGGTAACCGGCTGATTAAGCCAACCGAAATGCCCTTGCAGATTTTTCGCCTGTAAACGCGGGTCCAGCGCCGCAGGGGTTTGTTCGATAGCATCCAGACATGATTTAAGCTCTTTGATGCGATCCCTACAGCAAGCACACTGTTCAATATGCTCGACCACCCATTTCAGATGGGCGACCTCCTGCAAAGCGTTTTGCAGGTAATCATAATAGTAAGGTTGAACCTGCTCACACATATCCGTCGCTAAATGTTTATGGACCGTCATTCGATGTCCCCTCTGGCCGCAAGATAGTCGCGAAGCTTTTTAAGCCCCACAGACATATAGCGGGCAATGGATCGCGGCTTAATGCCCATTTCCGCTGAAATTTGTTTCGAATCGTAACCATGAACGTATTTCAATACGATTGCCTGTCGTTCACGCTGGGGCAACTGTAGATTAACCGCTTCGAGCAATTTCTCAATATCTTCCGCTTGTGTAATTTTCCGGTCAGCGTGCTCGGTGCGCTGTTGTCTAATGGTCCGATATTCTTTATAACCCTCAAGATGTTCCCGATATCGCGCCAAACGGCGCCGCGCATTTTTGATATCATTCTGAATAGCACGAAATAAATAACTTTTCATATCGCGAATATCATCCGGCAAAGGACGATCCATGAGTTTGACAAAAAAGTCCTGCATGATGTCCCTCGCCAAGTGTTCGTCCTTGACTTCAAATCCCACCACCTTCTGCAAAAAGTCTCCATACTCTTCGAATATAGAGACAACTCGAGCGGCATTATTGTTGACAGTCTTTTTTTGATCTTGGTGCATATTTCAGCGTTAAAATAACACGGCAGGCAACGGCCATTCATAACTCTTGCATATATATCATGTTACATAAATCACCAAATGAACGCAAGTTTTATTCGTCCCTTAAGTATTTTTTTCTTTCCTTTATAAAATTCCCGGAAATATTTCCTCATCACTTGCACGTGCGTGGTGTCTTTAGAGTGCGTCGGGCGGGAACCTGCAAGCCTTAGGCCGTAAGGCCTAGGGCAAGGGGGGTTTTTAGCTATATTTAATTCGAGCAGAAAAATTGTGTGTGCCCCGCCAGGACAAAACATATAGATTAAGTTCTCCACCTTTTTTTACAGAAATCGGCTCGATGCGGGAATCTGCTTAACTTCTTTTGCCAAAATTTGTTGTCATTTTCTCCGCGCTTGAATATTTATTATCGATTGGTTATAGTCACATCATCAAAGAATAATACAATCACTATCAAGAAAGTTAACTTATTATGACATTCCCTGAAATGTTTCATTGGGGGGTAGCAACGGCGGCATATCAAATCGAAGGGGCGGCCAATTTGGATGGCAAAGGGCTTTCCGTGTGGGATATGATGTGCCGACGCCCCGGGGCCGTGTTTGAGAACCACAACGGCGAGGTCGCCTGCGACCATTATCATCGTTTTCGTGAAGATGTGGCCATTATGAAAGAACTAGGCGTCAAAGCCTATCGCCTGAGCATCTCCTGGCCCAGAGTGCTTCCCGAAGGCATTGGTAAAGTAAATGACAAAGGCATGGCATTTTATCATCAATTAATCGATAGCCTGCGTGAAAATGATATCGAGCCGTTTGTCACACTGTTTCACTGGGATTACCCCCAAACATTGTTCCAACGCGGCGGCTGGCTGAATCCAGACAGCTCCAACTGGTTCGCCGAATACACCCGCGTTGTTATAGACGCACTGTCGGACCGGGTAAATCACTGGATTACCCTGAATGAACCGCAATGTTTTATCGGTTTGGGGCATTATAGAACGGAACATGCTCCGGGCCTCAGTCTGACCCTTCCCGATGTATTGAAAGCGGCTCATCATGTTCTGCTCAGTCATGGCAAGGCAGTACAAACGATTCGCCAGTACAGCAAACAACCGACGAACATAGGTTATGCTCCGGTAGGCGATCTGGCAGTTCCTGACGATGAAACGGCCGCAGCCGATGTCGATGCAGCGCGGGAGGAAACCTTTAGCATCAAACCAGGTTCATTTTTTAATTCCGTGTTTTGGATGGACCCGATTCTTCTGGGACATTATCCTGAGCAATCCAGGGAAAGTTACGGGCTTGTCAGGGACGATATATCCGATGCGGATATGGCGATTATCCGTGAGCCTATCGATTTTTTAGGCGTTAATATTTATAATGCCCGCCGGGTAACGGCGGACCAAAAAGGGAAACCCCAAATTTTGTCCCGGCCTGCCGGTTACTGGCAAACGGCGATGGATTGGCCGGTAGAACCAACGGCGTTGTATTGGGGGCCGAAATTTTTCCATGAACGCTACAATATCCCCATCATCATCACCGAAAACGGCATGGCCAATCAAGATTGCGTCAGCGCTGACGGCCGGGTGCACGATCCGCAACGCATCGAATTTTTGCGTCGCTATTTGCGGCAACTAGGACGAGCGTATGCCGACGGCGTAAAGGTACAGGGGTATTTTATATGGTCCTTGCTGGATAATTTCGAATGGGCCTATGGCTACAGCAAACGTTTTGGCATCGTCTATATCGATTACGCCACTCAGCAGCGCATCTGCAAGGATTCAGCATATTGGTACAAGCAGGTTATCGCCACCAATGGCGCGATACTAGATAATTCAACAGATGGTTAAGATAAGCACATCCCGGATTTAGAGTATCCTCGGACTGTATCCAACGGTTGTACTGACAGTTTGATATTATTCGTAATAATGTCGTTGTTATTCCCGCGGAAACAGACGCGAAATCAATTCCGCAGGCAATTTGGGCGTAGCGCCCCGGTGACAACAAACATACCCGGCGAGAAGGCCGGCTTTATGATGAATCGTTTTTAAATCCAATCCCTGCAAGTATCCTACGGCCATGGCCGCGGTAAAAGCGTCGCCGGCGCCTACGGTATCCACAACATTATCCTGTTTTACGTCCGTCAATGTCGAATCTTCGGTCGGGGAAAACAGGCGGCTTCCTTTAGCTCCTTTGGTCAAGGCCACCAGGCTAAGCTGATATCGCTCGCACATATCGCCCAGAAAACCATCTTCATCCCGGCTACAATCGAGCATTTGGGCCAGTTGGGGCAGTTCCTCATCATTGAGCTTGAGAATCGTGGCCAACTGCAAGGATTCATGAACAAGAGCCTTGTTAAAAAATGGCGACCTGAGGTTGATATCACAAATTTTCAGGCAATTTGCCCCGGCGGTGCGAACAAACCGTTGAATTGTTGCGCGACTTACGGAGCAACGCTGGGCCAGAACACCAAAGCATAAAGCATCGGCCTTTTGGGCCAGTTTTTCCAACTTCGGCGAAAAGGAAATATAATCCCAGGCGGCAGGTTCATGGATAGTATATGAAGGAGCGTTGCATGCATCGAATTGAACCGTCACCATTCCGGTGGGATGGTCGGCGTCAATAGCGATATAGTCCGTGGGTAAATTTAGCCTACCAAGATGTTCGATAATTTCCCGGCCCGGTTCATCATCAGCGATGCAGCTAACCGGAATACCGTCCGCCCCCAACGACCGCACATGATAGGAAAAATTCGCGGGTGCGCCACCGAGTTTGCGGCCGGACGGCAGCATGTCCCAGAGAATTTCGCCTATGCCGACAATAATAGGTTTGTGTTCAATAGGCATAGACTGGAACTATAGCGGACATCAGCTTAAAAGTCGATCATGACTTTCATCACATCGCGCGGGTTTTCATCGATAAATCGATAGGCATCTTCGTAATATTCAAGCTTAAAATGGCGCGTCACCAGCGGAGCGGTGACGAACGCGCCATCGGCCAATAAACGGGCGGCTTCCAGATAGTCCCGGTGCTGATACATCAGGGAGCCTGCCAGATTGATTTCGTGCTCACCCACAACCGCCATATCCACCGTGGGCGGGGAACTAAAAACACCCAGGACGACAAACGTTCCACCCTTTTCGATTTCCCGTATGCCAGCCGCCAGGGCCGAAGCCGCACCGGCCGCTTCGAAAGCAATCTGAAATCCATCCGCGCCAAAAATCCGTTTGGCGGCATCGGCAAGCTTTTCCTGCTCTGCGTTGGAAATATATTCCAGGCCGCACTGTTGAGCCACCTTTAAACGATATTCATTGATATCGGTAATCATCACTCTGCCTGCTCCTCGAGCTTTGCAGAACTGGGCGACGACATTCCCTATCATGCCCGCCCCGAAAACCACCACGTTTTTGCCTTTTATTTCGCCGGCCCGAGTGGTGGAATGGGCACCCACGGCGAACGGTTCCACCATGGCTCCCTGTTCAACGGTTAAATTGGACGGCAACGGAATAAATCTATCCGTCGTCGTCAGGAAATAATCCTGGGCACAACCGGGAGCCTGAAAACCCTCAACTTTCAGATTTTCGCAGATATGATAATCACCCCGCCGACAGGGGCCGCAGCCTCCACATACTCGCTGCGGCCGGGCTGTCGCCAAGGAACCAACATTGACATCCTTGACATCCGAGCCAACCGACTCAACCATGCCGCTGAATTCATGGCCCTGCACAACCGGATATTTGGTAAAGGGATGCTTGCCGTGCCAGACATGAATATCCGAACCACAAACGCCGATGCGTTTGATATTGAGCAGGATTTCCCCCTCTTTCGGCTCCGGGCGAGCAACCTCACGTATTTCAATTCGACCCGGCCGGACCATTACGGCTTGTCGCATACTTGCCTTCATGCTTTGCATACCTCCATTTCTAACTAGTTCCTGTTGCGGAAGCGGTGACGCGGGCAGGATGCCCGCGTCACGAAATGCCCCCCCCGGCGGCGAATATCTCCGTGGAATCCTTGATCTTGACGCTGAAAATACCCCCGACAACCAACAGGCCCGGCAAATAACCCAAAATAACGATATAGTCAATAATTTCCATGAATCGTTCCGTTATAGCGGGAGCTTTAAGCCATCATACGCCAACAGATAACGATTATCGGCGTTTTGGGCATAGGCCTTCTTGAGCCGTTCCTCCAAGGCGGGATGGATATGAGTCAGCACGATTTTAGCAACATCTCTATCTTTAAGATAGGAAAAGACATCTTCAGGCGGTATATGGGCAATCTCCAGGATTAACATATCCGCACCGGGCAACAAAGGCGACAATTCTTCCAATGAGTCTATATCACCGGAGTATACCACCTTTTTGCCATCGACTTGAATGGGAAAGCAATAACTTTCCATATTAAAATAAGGATATTTTTGTTTCAGATCCTGGTATAATTTGATTTTCGCCATGTGCTTGTTCGCACCGGCGGACAGTTCGATTGTGTCATCTTTATACACAGATCCGACGTTGATAGGAATTATGTCAAGTTCAAACGGTAACACTTCATCCATCAGGTAAACGGAAGGAAGAAAGGCTTTCATAGCGCTCACGGCTTCATGCGGGACGGCCAGGGTGACTTTTTCTTTCGTCTCCTGTGCAGCGGCTTTTTTCCTCACCTCTGGTGACGGATATATCAGCGGTTTGACGTACCAGGGATCCAGGCGCTGAATAGACCAGGATACATGCTTGGCTTTTTTGCTTCGGCTCGGCAAATACATGCTAAACAAAAGCTGGATCAATCCGCCTATATGGTCGGTATGCATGTGGGAGATAAAAATCCCCTTGACCGAAAGCGGATCGATGCCGTTGCGATACAACAAGGCGCTGCACGGTTCGCCGCAATCGAGTATGTAGGTTTGATCGCCGGCCAGGAGAGCGATTGACGTATTGAACCGCGTCATGCTGGCAAAACCGGCCCCGGAACCCAATATCACAATCTCACTCATGATGTTCCTTTCCTGGAATGACGTGTATCATCTTTTGCAAATCTAAACGATACGAGTAATGTCATCAATGAAAATCAGCACATCAAGATAAAAAAACTCCCGGCCAGAAACTGGTTCCGGCCGGGAGATACGTGTTACCACAACAAACACTACATCACGGCGACGGTCCCGCCGCCATGATATTACCAACATGATGCGTCAAACAACGTATTACATTCCAGCCACGACGCGGCAATAAGGGCAAAATCCTCCAGATCGGTGATGCAATCCTTATTCAAGTCGGTCTGCGCGTAAATTCCAGCTTCGCAGGAATCCGCTCGCCAGAGGTAACTGCCTGTTTCCGGTATGGCGAACACTTCCACCGGCGTCGCCTCGGACTCTGATACAATCCGAATCCCGCCAAGGGTCATGCCCGTCGCGACGTCTATGGCGTAGGCCGTATACCCGGCGCGAGTGACGGTGGAATCGACACTCAATGTCAAACCGAAACTCGGGTCGACACCGGTCACATCGTAGTTTTGCGTGGTGCCATCATCACCCGGCGTAGTGAACCAGGCGGTCTGACCACAGGCAACCATAGCGGTTTGGCCGGGTATCGGAATCAAGCCGACATCCAAAAGTGTAATCTCGTTCGACTCGTCGCCGCAGTCGGTATCGCGATCGAGAGAAATAACCACAATATCGGCTCCATCATGCGTGGTAATCGGCATGTCAAATACAAACTGACCTATTGAAGCTTTATGGTCCGGCAACGCCGCAAAATCAAGCGTACAGCCGCTGGAAAGCTTTCCATCAGCCGTTAGCGCCTCGGCGTCCAATTGCGTCAGCGGTGGCGAGGCGGCATCATCAATACATACCTGACAGAAACGCGGACCGTTGGGATCCGTGCTATATAAGGTATAATCCGGATCAATATCGTAACCGGCCCCCTGGAGAAGATCCTCACCCACGGCGTAAACCTGACCATCGATGGAAATCCAGTCCAGAAGTTCCGGATCGGCCTCATCCGTGCCCAAACTGTCTATCTCGCCAAAAATCGGTGGCGGATTGAGCAGCGGATTGGTCGACGTGATAAGGAAATTATCACAGGTGATGCCGTACCCATCCACGGTTGCAGCGCGAATCTGGAAAGCCGCCCAGCCCACCTGGGAAGGATCAAAAGCAGGATTGTAGTTAGCTATCACCTCATCTGTGAAAATCGGCGTTCCACCGACCCAGCCGCTGAGGGTTCCATTGACACTGTCATATTGCAGTTTGACAGTCACTTCTGTGTCAAAGGGAATCGGACTGGCCATTGCACTGACAATCCAGCGAAATGCCGGATCACCCTGTTCCACTTTATCACCAAAAAGCTCGAACCCTCCATTTTCCTGCAACCTGATGCTAAACGTGTTATATTGCCACAACATTATGTTATTAAGATCCGGAATGGCGCTGGCTTTGATGAACCCTACACCGACATATGTGTTATCCGCCGCCCCAGTGGGCCACATGAAATCAGCCTGCAGAGTTACGACTTCACCCTCCGGATTGATGGTATAAGCGACTGTTGAGGTCCGGTCATTATGTGAAGTGCCGCCATAACGTTCAACATTGCCGGCCGGCATCAGATAATATTTCAAGTGAGATCCATATGTTTCACCATGCCAGATGCGATCGCCGACTTCGGTCATCTGGCCTGGCAATATTTCACCCGCCGGACGCTCCGGCGCGACGGTGAAGGTGTCCGATACCACGGTTGTCTGCGCCTGTAACACTCCCACTGAAAACACCAACAAAAACACCATACTGTACACAATTCTCTTCATGGTTTGTCCTCCAATACAAAAAATTACTTTTACTGACTCCTAAACAGAACGAAATGAACAAATTACATTTTTTCCATAATCCTACCTTGACACTACTAATCACCAGTAATATCCCACAGGCCTGCTGGAATAACTGGTTACCCTGACCCGCAATTCCAGGTCATCGCCTATCGTCCAGGTGACTGAACCATCGCGATTGGCGACATGCGAACCCTTGGGCCAGCCGTCCGCCTCGTACAAATGATTGGAACCCCATCGTTGATCTTCGTCGCCAGGCGTCACCCAGGTGTGCCGACCCGGATTATAAGGAAATTGTCGGTTTAAATCGGTGAATACAAAATCATACAGTCCTTTATCGGACAGGCGACGAGGAAATACTCGCGTTGGCAGCTGGTTCGCGGGGGGATCGATAAAAAACATTCGATAAACATCTGATTGCGCCCCGTATGTGGGAGAGCTGAAATACATATAACCGATAACCATCCTATTTTGAATGTATAACGTATTTTGCGCCACGGGATTGCCATTGACGTTATCAAAGTAGAAAGCGTCTGATTCCCACCTGGTATTACAAGGTGAATAAAGCGACTTGCGCTGCAGGTCATATTCTTCCAGGAAATACCTTCGCCAGTCGCCCTGTACCCAGTATGGCCAATATTTTTCTGGTTCAGGAAGTACCTCGCCATCTATAGGACTTACCGCCAAATCGGGGAACCAATAGTTGTAATCATTGGCATACAGATTCACAAAAGAAAACAAACTATGTAAATTGGTCGCACAAATAACTTCCTTGGCCTGCCGCCGCGCCATATTCAATGCCGGTAACAGAATCGACACCAACAGGGCGATAATCGAAACCACCACCAATAACTCAATCAGCGTAAAGGCTTTTACCCCTCTGTTCTTTCCCGAACCACTCCTGGCCATGCCGTCCTCCGTAGGTGAAAACAGACCCGCATATCCTGATTTATTTGATATTGAGAGCAGTTATCACCTGAAAACCATCGACAATTCCAAATATTGGTTAAACTTTACCTCAGTAGTATAACCTAAATCAAAAATAGAGTCAATGAATATATCACAATAAAATGACAAATTTATAAATTATTTAATATTTAGCACATTATAATAACTAATTACGTATTTATATATAC
>JAFGBA010000286.1 GCA_016933395.1 Sedimentisphaerales bacterium
ATCGGACATTATCCTCTATGGTTTCCATACATACCCGAATAATCTACTAAAAATGGTCCTTTTATAAGTAATAACGGCGATATCCCCCATTTTATTGCTACAAAGACGAGTATTTGGGGAATAATTATTAACCTCTGGCCGGAGAAATCGTTTTAAAGCCAATGCATATCCGCACAGGCGAAGTGGTCTTGCCAGAGAAATTGGGGCTAAAGCGCGAAAACATGCCCATTTACCAACGAAGCAATCTATCTGATACGTTCTTACCCTCTTTCGTTGGTTATTATAACAACGATGATACCTGGGTATGATTCGAATGATTACTTTGTGGAAAACTTATGCACTGTCGTCGTTTTATATATTTGGCCGGGCCGAAGGACCGTTGAAGGAAAATCCGGCTTATTGGGAGAATCCGGATAGTGCTGTGTCTCCAAACAAAAAGCATACCGATGTTTATAAACCTTGCCTTCTTTTCCAACCAGCGTGCCATCAAGGAAATTGCCTGAATAGAACTGAACTCCCGGTTCGGTTGTGTGAATTTCCATCACCCGTCCGGTCTCCGGATCATATACTTTTGCGGCTAATCCCATCTCCCCCGCCTTTTTATTCAGCACCCAGTTGTGATCGTATCCGCCGCCGTATTTGAGTTGGGTGTCATCGCTGTCTATGCGGGCGCCAATGGCCGTGGGTCTGGTGAAGTCCATGGGGGTATCCTTGACCGAACGAAGTTCGCCGGTGGGAATCAGGCCTTCATCAACCGGTGTAAAGTAATCCGCATTAATCATCAACTGATTTTCATAATTGTCCCGCACGCCCTGACCGGCCAGATTGTAATAGTTATGGTTGGTTAAATTACATATCGTCGGTTTATCCGTTGACGCTTCATAAGCAATCTGAAGTTCGTCCTTGTTGGTCAGGGTATAAGTGACCGTAACGTCCAGATTGCCCGGATAACCTTCCTCCATGTCCTTGCTGAGATAATGCAGCTTCAGACCGACGCTTTCGGCGCTTTGAATGGATTCGGCGTCCCAGACGACTTTATCAAAGCCTTTCAGGCCGCCGTGCAAATGATTTTCGCCGTTATTGACCGCCAACGTGTATTCCTTGCCGTCAAGGGTGAATTTACCTTTGGCGATGCGGTTGCCGTAGCGGCCGACGATGCAGCCGAAATAAGGACTCTTTTCCTCATAGTCCTTTAGGTTATCAAAACCCAGAACAATATCGTCTAATTTGCCATTGCGGTCCGGTGTCCATAATTCCGTCACGATCCCGCCATAATTGGTGATTTTGACAACCAGACCGTTGATGTTGGTCAGCGTGTACAGATCGACGTTTTGACCATCTTTGGTCTTTCCGAAATCAGTTTTTGTTATACTCGGCTCCATATTTGCTTCCTTTGTTTGCGAGATTTCCTTGCAACCTGCCAAAAAAACAGATGTCCATAATAGTACAACATAAATAAAACGTTGCCGATCATTCATGGTTTGTCTCCTGAAAATGGTAATTGAGAAAATCTACCCCAAACGAGCGAGTTCATCTTTGGCCATTTGCACCTGCGTGGGGGTGTGGAGTCGTTCCAGAGCCTTGGTAAGATGTTCGCGAGCCTGGGCGGGACGGTTCAAATAACGACTATAAAGTAAACCCAGCATTAACTGCACTTGTTCAACGAAGGGATAGGTGCGATACTGGCGGAGAAAGGCCTCGTAGGCCGCTGCTGCATCCTGGTGTTCGTTGCTTTGCATTAGATGGTTGGCAATGTCAAGCTGCACTTGTTGAGCAAGCACCTGTTCAGCATCCAGGGCCACCATTCGTCGGTAGTAATCGGCGGCGACCGTGAGATTATTGTTACTCACCGCATCGCTAATCTTACTCCGCAGATCCATGATCTCTTCGGCATGAGGATTGACATTGGTAACGCGGGCAAAAATCGTCTTGCGATGAGGCCGCAAACCGGAAAATGCGTTATAGCCTTGTTGTGTCATCTGCTGGTATTGCTTCCGTCGCCGCCAGCGACTGAACACCGCCCAAAGATCAAATGTACTATGCGGCAAGAGCTTTAAAGCCAACATTGCGAAAGGCACGGCAATACCGAATGCATAACCTGCCAAGTGGGCGTTGGTGGCAATTCCGCCGACCCGATCGGCCATAAAGACATTATCCCAAAAAATCAGCTTGAACAGGATGAAATAGAACGCCGGAACATCAATGGTGCCTATTAGGATAAAAAAATACAACACTCGAATATTGGTTTTGGGAAAAAGCACCATGTATGCCCCCGTAACCGCAGCCACCGCCCCACTGGCGCCCAACACGGGTTTTTGAACAGGATCAAATTCGGCATAACCCAGGGAACTAAAAATCGCTCCGGCCAGATAAAACAGCAAGTAGCCAAGATTACCCAGTTTATCATTGACGTTACCACCAAATACATACAAAAAGAACATATTTCCCGCCAAGTGCATCAATCCCCCATGCAGGAAGGCACACGTAAGGAACTGATGTAACTGAGGATGCTGCGGCCAGAGATAAAATGGCTCCAACGCCGGCTGCCGCCCATCGGCATCCGGGTAGAAGAATAGGTATGTCAGGATAAATATCGCTATATTGATGGCGATAAGAATATGGTTAACCACCGGACGGCGGCGGAGGATATTATCGGTCCCAATTGGTATCACATTGTGCTCCTAACTGGCGTTACTACGGGACATTGTAGCGTTTTGTTCATCCGTTGCAACCTTCGTTGGCTTTAGCATTGACAGAGCCGGAGGGTTATGTTAGCCTGATTCCCTGCTGCGAGATAGTGACATCTAAATGGGAGAATGCCATGTCAGCCGCATATAAACTCATAGGTTTTTGTGTATTACTTACGCTGGTATTGCAAGTTACAGCGGTCGCACAGACGACCCCGCCGGTCGTGCTGGATGCCCCGGTTACCACCCCGGCGACTGGACCGACTTCGACACTTGCCCCCCCCGCCGACCTGAACAAACCCGCCTTCGCCGCTTATTTGGCCGAATCAACGGGTGATAATGTCAATATACGCTCCGGCCCGGCGGAAGTTTATTACAATGTAGGTCAGCTGAGCAAAGGTGAACGCTTTATCGTGGTTGATGAATTGCACGGAATGAAGAATTGGGCCAAAATCAAACCCACGCCCCAATGCTTCAGCTATATCGCCCGTGAGTTTGTTACCCTAATCGACTACCCGGCCGAAATGTCTGAGCCTGAAGCTGCTCCTGCTCCGGAAAATCAGACACCACCTACCGCTGATAACATGGCTTCCCCAACCACCAATGAAACAACCACCTCGACTGACAGCGAGTCAACACCTTCCTCAGCGGATGTTGCCCCTTTTGGTTGTGAGATTATATTGGGCGAAGTCAGCGGCGATAATGTCCGCGTCCGGGCCGGCAGTCTAAAGGTTCCGCCCGCCCACGCCAGCGAAGTGCAAACCTTACTGAATAAAGGTACGATTGTGAAAATTATCGGTCGGCGGGATGATTACTACAAAATCATCTGTCCGCCGAATAGTTATTTCTGGGTTTCACTGGATTTTGTCAAACGTATCGGTCCGGCCGATGAGACTACGATGGCTGAACTGGCCCGTTTGGCCGGTCAGGACGTTCTCAATCCGCCCACTCTCGACAAACCAACAGCCAACCAAAAAAACCGACAAGAACGCCAGCGATATCTACAGGCCGTTGAGATGCTTGAAGCACTACAGGCCGTACCGATTTTGCAACGTGATTTTACCCCAGTCAAAAGTGTTATCGATGAATTGTTGCAATCCGAATCCTCCCTGATCCAGCGTCATGCCCGCGGGCTGGCGAAGATGACGCTGCGGATGGAAGAGGCGCAACAGGTCGTCGTAAAAGCTCAGCAACAAGATGAACAATTAAAAACCACGCTTGCCAAAATTAACGACCAGTTGGAAACTCTCGCGGCCGTTAGCCCGAGCGGTGCGACGAATGACGCAATTGTCGTGCAAGGCGCCCTGGGTTATTCGGCGATCTTCACCGCTCCGACTCAAAATCGCCGCTTTACGGTCAGCAATGAAGAAGGAAAAATCACTTATTATGCCGTCAGCGCCAATCCCGCTATTAACCTGACCGAATGGATCGGCAAACGCATCAGCATGACCGGGCGAGCGGAATACGACAGCTTCAGTAAAATCCGCATACTTCACGTACAGAATCTCGTCGAACTTCCGCCCGCCGAAGAGCCGGATTGATGACTGCGAAAATTACCGCCGTTGGCGCTTGCGGCATTTATTGCGGCCGAGGTCTTGATTTTCGCGCCCTGGCGGAGAATGACGAGTATTTGCGTCAGCAGGCGACGTCCGACGTTAGCAGGGAATTAAACCGGGGAATTTCACCAGATCAGGTTGGTTGTGAGGATTGTTGGGGCGATATTCATAACGAGTTTTCCGCCTCCTTATCGTGCGGCATTCGACAATGTGTTCCCAATAAAGGCTACATCACCTGCGCTGAATGCAAGGATTTCCCTTGTGACACTCATTTACTCCAATTCGATGCCGAGAGTCAGCATGTACTCAATATCCAAGCTATTCGGCAAAAAGGCCTGAAAAATTGGCGGGAAGAACAATAATCCCTGCGGATATTTAATCCCTACTCACGTCAACATCAATGTTATTTGGAGGTTGCATCGAGGTGCTCAACCGCCGCGGCGAATTCCTTATCTTCGCCGATATATTGCTTTACCTGCGCGGCGAACGCCGCCAGCACGGCTCGGAGGTCCTGGGCGAGTTTGAGGTAGGCGCCATCGGGCTGAATGTTTTCGCCATTGATCAGAATCTGTCGTAATAATTGGAAAGGATTATATTTCCCCTGGAGTCTGAGATGCTCGGGAAACGCATCACCCAGCACTTCCACTGCGCGACCAAATGTTTTTTCCCGTTTGGCCGTGAGTAAATTACGCGTCAGTTCCGGAGGAGCGGCGGTTTTCTGCGACACTTTTGAAGCCAGAACAAACAATTGATCCTTAAGCAGTTCCACTATGCGGGAATAGTAAGTAAAGGCGGCAAACCCGATACCATGCGATTCGGCCTGTAACCCTTTGGTAAACAATTCGTAATATTGTCCCAGCAGGCTTTTAAGTATCGAAGGGGGAGGCGGGCCAAATGCCGGCCATTGTCCTATTTTTAATGCTGTAATTAGGGGGCTGCCTTGCTTCCAGCGGATAATAAGGGCAAAGGTGTGCGTCATTGTCCCGCAATCCCGGCAGGAATATGTCATAAATAATCGCCTAAGTCCGTCATTGAGCTGAATTTGATCCGTGCTTTCGAAATTACGCTTTCCCTCGCAAACACTGCAATAAAGTTTAATATGTGGAACCAACAATGGAGCCGTATCCGGCTGACGTATTGATCCTAGCGCATCGCGAATGCCCATCTCTACCGCCGGTGGAGAGTTCGTAAGAAAATCACTCCAAGGCACAATACGCTGAGAGGTATCTTGTTGGATTGTTGTTTCCATAGAATAACTATCTGGAAAATATACTGTTATTAAAATATCGACCATATTTAAACCTGATTTTGTTTAATATCTCTCCCACGGGATAATAATATAATCATACATCATTTAATGCCTTAAAATCCTATCTTGAACAAGGAGCATCGGTAATGGCCCTCGGAGGGATGTCCGATAACTTTTTTATTTTATTATCGTTTCAATCCGATAACTACCTGAAGAATACAGATATTGCTGTATAAGATCATATTTGATTGAAATTTGTCAAATCAGCGGGTAAGATAAAAACACTGTTTTTATAAGGGTCATAATCAAGAATCCTTATAATAATCATCGATGAGCAATATTCCCAAAGTCATATTGATGATTGAAACATCGCGCGGCTTTGGTCGGGCGCTGCTGCGCGGCATTGCGCGTTACGCTCAACAACACGGCCCCTGGAATTTTTACCACACGCCCGCGTTCTATCTCCATTCGCAGGATCCTTTCTCCTCACATGAACTGGCGCGCTTAAAAAAATGGGGCGCCACCGGAATCATTATGCGGGAAATCCCTAATCATAATGACATCCTCGCCCTTAAACTCCCCACGATTGTTTCCACATACGCCCATGAACATGTTCCCGCGGATGGCGAAATTTATGTGGATAATTATGGTATGGGAGTCATGGCCGCCGACTACCTTTTAAAACGCGGATTTTGCCGTTTTGCCTTTTGCGGTTTTGATGAATTTTTCTGGTCGCAGCAGCGTTATGCGGGTTTCCGCAACTGCGTGCAAAAGGCCGGCTTTGAGGTAAACTTTTACCATCGGCCATCCGATCCCGAAGCCCGACGCTGGGATAAAGAACAAACAATTCTTATCCAATGGCTGCAAACGTTACCCAAACCCATCGGTTTAATGGCCTGTATTGACGAACGCAGCGAACACGTCGTCGAAGCCTGCCGAAACGCCGATATTCGCATTCCCGAAGATATCGCCCTGATAAGCGGCGATAACGACGAATTAATCTGTGAATTGGCTAATCCCTCAATTTCCAGCGTTGCCATCAACGGCGTCAACGCCGGTTATCACGCCGCCGCCCTGCTCGATAAACTTATGCACGGCCAAAATATTCAAAATCGAAAAATCACCGTAAGTCCCACTCATGTTGTTACACGCCATTCCACCGATATCCTGGCAATAGAAGACAAAGAAGTCTCGCTGGCGCTGCAGTACATCCAGCGCAACGCCAATAATCCCATACAAGTCGATGAGATCGCCCAGGCGGTGTGCCTCTCACGAAGAACCCTGGAGCGACGCTTTCAATCAGTGCTTCATCGCTCCGTGCTTTACGAAATCAACCGTGTTCGCATGGACCGCTTTGCACGCATGCTTATTGACACGGATTTGTCCATTACCCAACTTGCTCTTGTTTTGGGGCATCCTCATCTGGCCAATGTCTCACGTCTTTTCCAGCGATATATGCACGTAAGTCCCCAGGAATACCGTCGAAAATTCGGCTGGGATTGATACATTTATTGATTCGATTAATTGCTTTTTGAATGTTCCATTAGTTAGTCCCTGTTGCGAAAAACCCGTAAGGGACTATCAAAAGGATTAGCTATTGTTCCTTGTATTTCAAGGGATTTACCGATATACTTCGATGAGATAAGGTCTTACCGGAAAGTTATTTTATGAAAATACAACGGCGTAAACTTTTACAAGTCTCGGCGAGTACTGTTGTTGCCGGCGTGGCCGGTTGTTCGAGTTTAACCGAGGGCAAAGCGGATTCTTCGGCGTCCTTGGCCGGATCGCCTGTTGACCCCCGTGCTATTCAGCCGGGAATGTGTATGTATCCGGGCATCTGGCGGCCGTGGTATCCATGGGAACAAATCGTCTGGGTGCGCACCCCCTGGACAAGTCCGAAATTACAAGGCTGGCCGCAACCGATGTTCCATGACTGTGTCTGGCTGGATTTCCCGGAGGCCATATTTTCCAAAGAAGGCCTTTGGTTTCTCAGTCACATCAACCCTGGTTTCCCCGTATCAGAAACATACCTTAAACTTCCTCAGATTAAATGGC
>JAFGBA010000287.1 GCA_016933395.1 Sedimentisphaerales bacterium
ACGGCTTTCATGATGACCATTACTTCGTGTTAAAGGTTAAGCAGGCATGTTCCGCTTAAATCCACCAACTTTTTTGGAGTTGAACCCGAAAAATAATAACACCGCCGAGCGACTGACATAACGCGATTTTTAACGTATCTATTGCTCGGAGGTTATTTTTCGGCGGTCTCTTTATTGTTGCGGCGTCGCGGTGTGAAATAATAACTTAAAGGCTTGTTGAATTCATCAACCACCGCCTTGAACGACCCGCGAATATGAATATACCAAAACAAAATCCCCGCGACGCCAAGGCCGGTGAGGGCGTTCCAGGCGATCAGCCAGCGCGGCTCCCACCAGGCGCCGGTGTAGGCTTCGTAGAAATCCGAACCCGCTGAAGAGAAAAACACCATTGCTCCGTAAAAGCAGAACCAGCGATTCGGTTCCCCGCGGCGGCACAATGGAACCACAAAAAACAACGACACCCCCAGCATAAAAAACGCTTCGATGATGTTGCCGATACTAACCCACGACATAACTTACTCGTGACGCGGGCATCCTGCCCGCGGTTTTTGTTTACGTCACAAACCCTGTTGGTGACTCAAGAAAAGCGAGGGCAAAATACATCGCACCACATCTTTCAGTGTATCCGTAACGTATACGAACTAATCGTTCAGTCGCGTGAACAAAGCGACCATGGAATGACCGTCTTCGGTGGCCAGTTCCAGTTTATCGCCGAAACCCAGATGCAGCCAATGACCCAGGCTTAGGCTGATTTGTCGCTCGCCCAAACGGCATACGCCTTCACCGCGGAGCACCACCAGCGTCGCCTGTTGCCAGGGACCTGTCAGAATTTGGGTGCTGTGAGACTGCAAATGCACCAGTTCACTAACCAGGCCGTGATGAGTGCCTAAATGCACCGCTCCCGCCAGGGCGGCCGCTTTTTCCCGCAGGTCGGTCTGGTGTATTATCGTGCACAAGGCAGTTTCTTTTACCGATGATGAATCGTGAGCGGCGCCAGAAACATCCGCGCGGGTGTCAATGGCCTGGTTGACCAACATATCCGCACGAGCGTTTTGTTCCCGATAAACATGCCGCACGGCCACGGCCTTGAATGAATCCATTAATTCCCGCGCCCGCTCATAAAGCGGTTTGAGCTGGGCGTTCTTGACACGGTACTGGCCGTTAATTTGCCGGACGATCAGTTCGCTGTCCATGGCGATGTCAAGCTCATCACCGTTAAGCGTCGCCGCCTGTTCCAGACCCCGAATAAGGCCTTGATATTCCGCGGCGTTATTGGTGGTTTCACCCAGGTAAAAACCGCCGGTGAAAAGCTCCCGGCCTTTTTCGTCACATATAACCACCCCCGCACCCGCCGGACCGGGATTGCCGCGTGCGCCGCCGTCTGTATGAATTTGCAATTTCATGCATCAACCCGGCATTCCCAACGCCGCCGTTGGTGAAGCCCCCTTTACGAGGTTGTCGGCTGCTGGGCGGGTGTTTTATCCAAGACAAGAATTCTACCGCAATTGGGGCAGATTACCACTTCGTCCCTGGTCATTAGGCTGTTGACGCATTCAAGGGTTACGCCCATGAAACAGCCACCACAGGTATGGTCGGTGCTGCGACGACTTGTCGGAGTATTGACCTCGACCAGCACCTCGCCGTCGTATCGCTGAGACAACCGCTCGAAAAGTTCGCGTTCGGCCGGCCCCACCGCTTCCAGGGCTTCGGCCTTGCGGTCCTGGATATCGGCGAGGTTCTTTTCCAGTTGCTCTACGCCGGCGGCGGATTCGGCTTTGGTGGTTTCCAGCTTGTTCGTTTCTTCAGCGAGGTCTTTTTCAATCTGACGGCATAAGCCCTGGGATGTTTCAATTTGCCCCATCAGGGTAAGTACTTGCTCTTCCAGTTTGGACTTATCCGCCTTATCGGTATTGATTCGGGTGAGAATGGCGCTGTAATCTTTGTTGGTCTTGGCGTTGTTGAGGGCCACGCGGTACTTGTTGATTTCTTCTTCGCGGGATTTGAGTTCCAGTTCCAGCTTGCCGGACTGGAGGCGGGTCATCTTGATTTCTTCGTGCTTGGCCTGGAGAGCGGCGTTGAGTTGTTCGATGCGTTGTTCCTGAAGTTTAACTTTTCTTCGGGTTTTTTGCAGTCTCAGCGTGATCGTTCGCAGTTCGTTTTCGATGGCCTGTAAAGTCACCAGGGCATTGAGAATCGGACCCATTCAACCGTCCTCACCAGTTCAGTAACTGAAAGTATGCACTTGTTTTACGGCCGTTTAACGACCGTTTTCTAACGCTCTATTCCATTATTATCGAACTCGCCGGGAATGCAAGCGCGAATATTGACGTATTTTTTCTTTATTGTCTATCCCAATTCACAAAGAGTTGACCCATCTTCTCATAGCCCATAGGATAAGGACTTATGGAAGATACCCTCATTATCACGACTCCCCTGACGGAGGCGGCGGTCTTATCGCTGACCGCCGGGCGGCGGGTGCTGCTTACGGGGGTGCTGCTGGGCGGCCGGGATGCCGTCCATCTTCGCTTGTACGAGTTAATCCGGCAGGGCAAACCCCTGCCCGCGGATATAAATGGCCAGATTATCTACTATGTCGGCCCGACCCCCGCTCCGCCGGGCAGAATCATAGGTTCGGCCGGACCCACCACCGCCGGCCGCATGGACCGCTTCTCACCCTCGCTTTTTAAGCATGGTTTGCGGGGAGCCATCGGCAAAGGTTATCGCAACGAGGAGGTTCGCCAGAGCCTGATTGAGTGTCGGGCCGTGCATTTTGCCGCCTTGGGTGGGGCCGGTGCTTTGTTGGGTAATTGTATCCGTTCCGCCCAAATCATTGCCTATAAAGACCTTGGCACTGAAGCTTTGTGGCGATTTGAGGTGGAAAATTTCCCGCTAACCGTAGCTTATGACGCCCATGGCGGCAATGTTTATGAGTCTATCAGTCCAGGAATATAACGGACAAGTGCGGTTTGCCGTGAAGGTGGTCCCTGGAGCCAGTCGGACACGGGTAATGGGGCTGCTGGGCGATGCCTTGAAGGTTGGCGTCGCCGCCGCTGCTGAAAAAGGTAAGGCCAACAAGGCTGTAATCCAACTGCTGGCGGAGGTTCTGGATGTGTCGCCGAAAGCAATTACCATTATTTCCGGAATGAAAAATCCTCATAAACACATTGCCATCAATGGATTATCCGCGGAGAGGTTGAGGGAAAAACTGGCTTCATATCTACCATAAACGTATGACTATGAAAAATATTTATATTGCCTTGGGGGCCAACGAGGGCGACCGCGCCGCCAATATCATCCAGGCGCTGATGCTGTTGGAAGAAGACTCGGACATAAACGTATGTTTGGTCTCGCAAATGATCGAAACCGAGCCGGTGGGTGGCCCGAAGGATCAGAACGCCTATCTAAACGCTGTCGCCCGCTTGCAATCGAGCCTCGACGCCGGGGTGCTGCTTGAACGCTTACAGGCGATTGAGGCGCGGCTGGGCCGGGTGCGGACGGAAAAATGGGGGCCGCGGCCGATTGATCTGGATATTTTGCTGGTTGAAGATGAAATTATCGACACCCCGGACCTGCAGGTGCCTCATCCGCTGATGCACCAGAGGTTTTTCGTGCTGGCGCCGCTGCTCGAAATTGCCCCTGATGTGCGCCATCCGGTGCTGAAAAAAAGCGTCGCGGAATTATTTAACCTCTTGGTGGGAAAATGATTACGCCGCGACTCATCGCCGTTACCGGTTTGGTGGGCGTGGGTAAAACCACCCTGGCCGAGAACCTTGCCCGCCTGCTGAATGCCCGGCTGATTCTTGAGGAATACGATAAAAATCCGTATCTCGCCCG
>JAFGBA010000288.1 GCA_016933395.1 Sedimentisphaerales bacterium
AAAATCGGGATCAATCAACGAATGAAACTAATTTTAGCAAGACAACGGCATTTTGCACGATAAATCGTTAATTTTTAGAGGAACCCTGAAATAGGTTTGGAGAGAGGAAGGCTGTTCAGGGAGTCCAATGGTAATTTTCTTTGATTATTCGTGCGGGGACGCCGCCAACAAGGACGTTGTCGTGAGGAATAACACCGGCGACTACACTACCCATAGCGACTAATACATGGTTTTGAATGCGGCTGCCGGGGGCGAAGCGCACCGCGCTGCCAATATAACAATTTTCGCCGATATGGATGTTGCGATCGCCGACACCGGCGCCGTGCGTCCAAAACTGGGAGCCGCGGCCGGCGATCCAGGTTTTGTCGCCGATGGAAAGCGCCCCGGCCACGTCGAAGTAGTGTTCAGCGGTAATCAGCGTCTCAGAACCAATAGTCAGGGTGCGTTCATAGGGTGGATTTTTTTCACGTGCTTCGGCGGTCCAGTCTTCGCAGATGAAGCGGTTATTCGACCCGATGCGTGCGCCGTTATCGATGGTTACCTTCATCGGTCCGTAAAAGAGATTATGTTTGCCGATATGGGCGCCGGTGATTTCGACGCGATCGGCGACAATTCGCGTGCCCAGACCGATGGTCGAATTTTTGATGGCATAGCCAGGCAGCATATTGTAGGCGGCTACGCGCAAATAACTGGTCGGCAGCAGACTTATCCATCGCGCTAGTAATTTTTTGCACCTTTTCATGAATCGTTCTCGTTTGGCGATAGTAAGGCGGTGGAGAAGTAGCGTTCGGCCCGGTCAGGCAATACGGTGGTGATATTACCAGGCATTTTAGCGGCAAGTTGCCTTGCGGCCCAGACGTTGGCCCCGGAACTGATGCCGACCAATAAGGCGAAATCGGCGCCAAGACGACGGGTGGTGTCGATGGCGTCTTCGTCGGTTACTTCAATCACATCGTCGACCAGCGAAACATCCAGAACGGCCGGGATAAAACCATCACCAATGCCTTGAATCTGGTGCAAGCCTGGTTCATGACCCAGTAACGCCGAGACATTTTTAGGTTCAACCGCGACGATCTTAACGCCAGGTTTATGCTCCTTGAGGAATTTGCCGACTCCCTGAAGGGTTCCGCCGCTGCCGACGCCGGCGACGAAACAGTCGATATCACCATTCATTTGCCGCCAGAGTTCGTGAGCGGTTTCCTCGTAATGCACACGCGGATTGTCGGGATTTTCGAACTGCTGGGGGACAAAAACGCGTGGATCTTCCGCCTGTATTTGTTTAGCACGGCGAAGAGCGCCTTCGAGGCTTTCCTCCGCCGGCGTAAGCACCAGTTCCGCCCCAAGAGTGCGGATAAGTTTTTTGCGTTCGACGCTCATATTTTCCGGCATAACAATACGAACGCGATAGCCTTTTAACCGACCGACGAGAGTTACGCCGATGCCGGTGTTGCCGCTGGTGGGTTCGACGATAATGGAATCCGGCTTAAGCCGTCCGTCGCGCTCGGCGCCTTCCAGCATCGCCAACGCCACCCTGTCCTTGATACTGCCGCCCGGATTTAAAAACTCCGCCTTTGTGAAAATCCGTTCCTCCTTGAGTCGCACGAGGGGCGTATTCCCGATGAGATTCAAAATATTATTCGTTAGCATGTTTTTACCTCAACCAAAACAGAGAGTGCGCATAAAACCATAATTTACTATTATTCCGGGGAAAAAGCAAGGGCTAATTGTATTATAGTCAAATGTCTGTTTGACGCAAAGATTATTGGTTCATCAAGGTGATGAATATGTTCGGGTATATTATTACTGCCTGAAATTCTTATCTTTCTGCATCCGGGTAATTTGACGGGAGAAGTCATCCAACGCTTTCCAGTATGCTTCACCGGCGATGAGGGGCACATCGTTATGGCCGGCGCCATCGACCCACAGGCATTGTTTGGGTTCTTTGGCGCGATCGTAAAGACAACGCCCATGACGGCAGTTGATTAAGCGGTCATCCATGCCGTGAATCACCAGAATCGGCTCATCTATTGTTTCGATAAGGTCGATGGTTTCGAGTTTGTCGAAGGGAACCAGTGGTATGGGTATCACCGCGCGAAAAGCGCTGGTGAAGGTTGATTCCAGAATCACCCCGGCGGCGGAGTGCTGCGTCGCCAATTGCGCCGCCATTGCGCCGCCGACGCTGCGGCCCAGCAGGATGACTCGCTCCGGCGGGACATGCAGGGTGTTGGTCAGATAAGTCCAGGCGGCCTGGGTGTCGACCAGGGCGTTGGCGGGCGAACATTTGCCAAGGCTGGAGCCATAGCCGCGATAGTCAAAAGCCAGGAGGTTGTAGCCGTGGCGTTGATATTTATCCAGTAAATCGGCCAGGTCGCCAAGGTCTTCGGCGTTGCCGTGGCAATACAAAATCGTATATGTGGCGTTCGGGGATGTTAAATAGCGAGCGGTGAGATATTCCCCCTGCGCCACATCAATGCGTAAAAGTTGCGGGATTTTCGTATTACTCCGGCGGCCGGGCAAAATAAGGGTGTCGCTGAAAAACACCGCCACCAGCACCAGCAGGAGATAAATGACCAGAATGCCACCCAGAATAATCATCAGGAGTTTTCGAATAAACATTATCATGCGGCAACGACCCGATACCGTTTGAATTTATACGGTTTTTGTTCCCACGATACGATCGGCCAGGTTGCTTAGGTCGGTGATGACGGCGTCGGGTTTGAGGCCGCGACAGCGGTCATCGTTCTCACGTAGGGTGGTTTGTGTGGCGTCAACGGCGCACAAAGCCGCTTTGGTTCCGGCCCGCAGCGCCGCCCAGACATCATTTAGCATGTCGTTGCCGATATAGAGGATTTCCTCGCGGGTGATGCCCTGCCGGGCGAGTAGATCACCGGCTCGCTGAAAAGCGCGAGGATTGGGTTTGCTGAAGCCCAGTTCGTAGCTGAAAAACATAAGGGTGTCGGTGAATATCTGGTTCAGTCGAAGTTGGTCATTCTTTAATTCGCGCCGTAATAATCGTCGTAAATGGAGGGGGGTGTAGAATTGAGCGTTGGAGATAATGCCGAGAATAACATCGGCGTCCTTGAGCCGAACAAGGCAATCAGCGGCATGGGGATAAAGGTAAACCTGTTGTAGGGCGGCGTCGAAGAAATATGCAATACGGTAAGCCGTATAAAGGCGCGGTTCATCATAAGGCCAGTTCCAGCCGACGGCGGCGGACTCGTTGAGAATATCGAGCCAGATTTGCTGAATAACCACTTCGGGAAACTGCACGCCGCGTCCTGCGGATTGCAAATGGGAGTCGTCGATGCCTTTCAGATAACGTTCCCGCAAAGAGACCGCCGAATCGCGGCCGGGATACAGCCGCACCAGCGGCGTTTCCAGGTTAAACTCAGCAATGGTCAGACGGGCTGCTTCTTCGAGACGGTCCGGCCGGTCGTGCGATTGCTCCAGGTCGCCCACCTCCACGCCCAACAACGTGCCATACACGTCCCAAAGCACGACATGAATGTCACTCAGGTTTCCCTGATGAATTTCGACAGAAAGATGGGCGGGTTGAAGTGTCGGCGGCGTATCCACGGCGAACCGCTTGTCCACCGTTTCGAACCATTCCCAAAGCTTTTGCGGGTAATCGAAGAACCGCTTCATATCCCTAACTCTAGCACCTTGGGGTTATTAAGTCAAATGTTCATAAGGAATACCTTGGAGTAAAGGTGCAGCCGGACAGGTAGTTGCCAAAGATAACAAATAAGTTATAATATACCGCTTGGATCATCGGTTTCGACCAGCTCGATAACCAACCGCGGCGAGCGAGAAAGGCGGACGAGGATGCAGGCATTGGTGTTTCGCGGGGGGCGGGTGCAAGTGGTTAATGACTATCCCGATCCACAGCAAAAAGGCGATGACGTGCTCATCAAGGTGCGACGGGCGGGTATCTGTGCGACAGATCTGGAAATCATGCGGGGGTATATGGATTTTACCGGGGTATTGGGTCATGAGTTCGTTGGCGAGGTGCTCAAGGGACCGAAAGAACTAATGGGTAAACGCGTTGTGGGGGAGATCAACTGCGTATGCGGGCGATGTGACATGTGCCAATCCGGCCTGAGCAGCCACTGTCGTCAGCGTCAGGTGATAGGCATCGCCGGGCATGACGGTGTTTTTGCCGAAAAAGTGGTATTGCCGAGGCGGAATGTGCACGTTCTGCCGGATGCAGTGGATGATGATCGGGCGGTATTTGTTGAACTATTGGCGGCGGCGTATCAGATTATTAAGCAGGCGCCCATCGAGCCGCGAGCCAAGGTGATCGTGGTGGGCGACGGGCGGCTGGGATTGCTGACGCTGCAGGTGCTGGCCCAGGCGGCTGCCCCGACCAATAAAGTGGTGTTGCTGGGAAAGCACGCTGACAAGCTGATGTTTGCCGAGAAACGGGGCATTCAGGGTATATTGCTGGAGGAAATGCTTCTTAAGCCGGAGTGGGATATCGTTATTGACTGTACCGGCTGTGCGGCGGGTTTTACCACGGCGTGTAAACTCGTGCGGCCGCGCGGGCGGCTGGTTCTTAAAAGCACTTTCGCCGCCGGCGGGGATGCGGTGGACCTTTCGCCCCTGGTGGTCAATGAGGTAACGGTCATTGGATCTCGCTGCGGGCCGTTTATCGACGCTATTAACGCTTTGGCCGCCGAAAAAGTAGTAACCAACGGCCTGATTACCTCCCGTTTCAAACTCGCCGACGGCGCTGCCGCCCTGGAAAAAGCCGCTCAGTCCGATCAGATTAAAGTCGTACTGGACATCGCCTGATAATGATGGCACATTCTTTTGGGGATGTCTCAAAAGGATATATAAGTGTCCGATAATCTGTTTGGATAAACCGCCCCTGATCTGCCAAATCAACAACCGGGTTCATATCACTATTAATATTCATGTCTTATAAAGTTTAGTGTGAATATTGCTGGTAAAACTATCGTTTTCCTCGCGGATTCCCGAAAGCAATAATATATGCAAGTATGCCGTTGACAGGTAAAAGAACGCGTATCGCCATAGGGTAAACACATGATGAGAAACAAACAATTTCAGGGGATGGGTATCGTTTTATTAATCGGGACAATGATATTGGCTTCTGAGACCGATCCAAACGCACCCGTTACGGAAGAGCATTCTTTAACGCAAAATGACCGTGATTCAGCGTTTGCCGTATTACTTGAGGATCAGCCGGAAATGCTTCTGTTTATGGACATTCCGGAGGTCACCAGCGTCGCGGGTGTTGCCAAAAGCTGGATGCAAAGTCCGGCGGCGATCACCGTCATAACCAACGAGGAATTACGGCGTATGGGCGCTCGCAATTTCCCCGACGCCTTGCGATTTGTACCGGGTTTGGAATCACTGCGAGTAAGTTCCCATCATTACTCTGTTGGCATTCGAAGCTTCAATGATCTTTTTAACGCCAAATTACTGGTTTTGGTTGATGGTCGAGCAATTTATAATCCCATCTTTGGGGGAGTATTTTGGGATATCCAGGATTTGATTCTTGAAGACGTGGACCGCATTGAAGTCATTCGTGGTCCGGGCGCCACGCTCTGGGGCGCCAACGCTTTTAACGGTGTGATTAATATTATCACCAAAAGAGCGGATAAAACACAGGGAACGTATATGGCCGGCGGCGTGGGAACCGAGGACCGCGGCTTTGGCGATTTGCGTTATGGCGGCGCCTTCGGTGAGAAAAGCTGGTATCGCGTCTGGGGCAAATACTCCAATCGCGCTGATTATGAGTATCCTTTTGGGGGTACGACTCATGATGATTGGGACATGAGCCGGGGCGGTTGGCGTATTGACAGTGAACTGCCGGAGAACACCTGGATGACCTTCCAGGGGGATTTCTGGCACAGTGATCGATTGGGAGAGGAATTATTGGTGCCTACGGGACATATGAGCTTTACCCCCACCGTGAAGGATGGCCGGGCTTCCGGAGGTTATGCCCTCTTCCGGTTTGATCGTGACCTGGTTAAAGAAAACGGTTGGAGCCTGCAGGCGTATTACGAACGCAGTTTGCGTGCGGAGTTTAATGAAACTGAAATTCGCCGCGACACCATCGATATCGACTTTCGCCATCACCTGCCGTTTCTCGCCGGCCATGATCTACTCTGGGGTCTCAATACCCGCATGCACAAACATGTGTCAGATGAAGGTTGGTCGGTTGCTTTTGATCCCGAACGACGAACGACCTGTAAAATCAGCGGTTTCGTGCAGGATACCATCACCCTGGTGGAAAATGAATGGTTCACCATGGTGGGATCGAAGTTCGAGCATAACAGTTACACGGGCGTGGAAATCCAGCCCAGCGTTCGGCTCTGGTGGACGCCGGATGAGAACCAGGTGGTGTGGGCGGCCGTATCGCGCCCGGTGCATACGCCTAACCGTCTTGACAGTGACGTACGCCTTACCATGGCGCTTGTTGATCCTGGGATAATGATGGGCGGGCCGCCGATGGGCTTCCTTATGCCTTTCCAGTTGCAGGGCAACGATAACCTGGATTCTGAAAAACTCACTGCTTATGAAGTTGGTTATCGCGTCAATATTGCCGATCATCTTGCCTGGGACACGGCCGGTTACTTCTACGACTATGAAGACATCATTACGTTTTACAGGAATAATCCCGTGATGTTTGGTAATTTGTCTCGCGCCAAAAGCCTGGGTGTGGAAAGTACGCTGGATTACCGACCGTTCGAGGACCTGCGTTTATTGGCCAATTATAGCTATAACCATTCTTCCATGGAAACGGATATTGTTGACATGCGTCCCAAGACAGCCCAGCACATGGCTCGGTTGGGGGCATTTTGGGACATCACCGACGATTTGGAACTCAACGGGATGTTGTATTATAACGACAAACGCAATCGCCATTGCGCCTACTATCCATCCTTTGTTCGTTTGGACGTGGGCATCACCTGGCGGCCGACGGAAAATCTTGAACTGGCGTTGTGGGGACAGAATCTTGCCGATGAACATCCCGGCGACGCCTACGATCCGTTCATGCCCGATAGAATTGAGATTCCCAAAGCTTTGTATTTCCAGGCGACGCTGCGTTTTTAAAAGCCGATTCACCCGGTGTTGGCCGGCGTCCTCGTCGTTTCTCTTGACAATCACGCGGCGCTGGCGACAATACTCTCATGACTCTGTCGCCCCGTCTAGTGCTTTTGGCCTATTACGAAGCCCTGCACGAGCATCTACTCAACCGGC
>JAFGBA010000289.1 GCA_016933395.1 Sedimentisphaerales bacterium
GGCCGTTGATACGTTGGTTTATTTTTCAGGAGAACCGGTATATGGCACGGAAAATTAATTTTTACGCGGGTCCCTCGGCATTGCCTGTGGAGGCCCTGGAAGCAGCGCGGGGTGAAATGCTGGATTTCGCCGGTAGCGGCGTCGGTGTGATGGAAACCTCCCACCGCAGCAAGGAATACGACGCCGTCCATAATGAGACCATCGCCCTGATTAAGGAACTTATAGGCTTGGGTGATAATTACCATGTCCTTTTTCTACAGGGTGGAGCAAGCCTCCAGTTTGCGATGGTTCCTATGAACTTACTTGGGTCGGGAGCCAGCGCCGATTACGTCGTGACGGGATCATGGAGCAAAAAAGCCCTCAAGGAAGCTAAAATTATCGCCTCAGCGAAGGTTGCGGCGACGACGGAAATCGGAAAGGATGTTTTTCGCGCCATTCCCAAACCGGCCGATCTGAAGCTCGATCCCAGCGCGGTCTATTGCCACATTACCTCCAACAATACTATTTACGGTACGCAGTGGCGGCAATTTCCCAACATAGGCAATGTCCCGCTCGTGGCGGACATGAGCAGCGATATTCTCTCGCGGCAATTTGATCCGAAACCATTTGGCCTCATCTATGCCGGGGCGCAGAAGAACCTCGGCCCCGCCGGCGTGACGGTGGTTATCATTCGTGATGATATATTAGCCAAATGCCGCGATGGTCTGCCCACCATGCTGACCTATAAAACGCACGCTGATAATAACAGCCTGTTTAATACCCCGACGACGTTTTCCATTTACGTGATGAATAAGGTCCTTCACTGGCTCAAGGGTAAAGGCGGCGTAGCGGCCATGGAAAAGGAAAACACCGCCAAGGCCAAACTGCTTTACGACGCCATCGATAACTCCGGTGGTTTTTATACCAACACCATCGCCCCGGAAGACCGCTCCCACATGAATTTCGTATTTAACCTGCCCAGCGAAGAACTGGAAAAGCAGTTTAACGCCGAAGGCCAGAAAGCCGGCTTCCTCGGCCTCAAAGGCCATCGCAGCATCGGCGGCATCCGCGTCAGCGCCTACAACGTCAACGGCATGGATTCCGTCAAAGCCATCACCAGCTTCATGAGCGACTTTATGGCTAAAAACGGGTAATCCCGGTGTTTGGATGGATTTTAATGAATCGTAACATGATAATTGATAGTTTGCGAACCCACGCGAATGAGATACGTCAACAATTTGACGTGGCGTCTTTGGATATCTTCGGATCTCTGGCTCGTGGTGACACCCACGAACCGGGAGATATCGATGTATTGGTGCACTTTCACCATAAAACGACGTTTGACGGATACATGAATTTGAAATTGTATCTCGAAGATTTATTGCAGATGAAAGTGGATTTGGTGACCTCCAAAGCCCTCCGGCCTATTGTGGCCAAAAATATCGCCGGGGATTTAATTAATGTCGCGTGATGACGAATTGTATTTGAATGATATTCGTAATAGTTGTCGTAAGATTTTGGACTATTGCGCCGGTGTATCCCAACAAAGCGATTTGGTGGCCAATCCTATGTTGTATGACGCCGTGGTTAGAAATTTGGAGATTATCGGCGAAGCTGCGAAACATGTCTCAGATGCAATCCGAAAAAAAACGCCTCAGATTGAATGGCGTAAAATAGGCGGTATGCGGGATATATTGATTCATGTATATTTTGGCGTCGATGATGATGTTGTTTGGGATGTCGTGCAAAATAAAGTGCCTGAATGGTCTAAGCTGTTAGAAGCATATTTTGAATCAAAATGAAGCATAAAGGACGTTA
Source organism: Sedimentisphaerales bacterium (assembly GCA_016933395.1). Classification (GTDB taxonomy): domain Bacteria; phylum Planctomycetota; class Phycisphaerae; order Sedimentisphaerales; family SM23-30; genus JAFGBA01. The sequence continues at coordinate 1,798 of JAFGBA010000289.1, forward strand.
CGGAGATTTTGGCGGCTACTATGTGCCTGAGGTGCTTCTCCCGGCGCTGGAGGAGATGGAGGCGGCGTTCGAGAAATGGCATGGCGACGCGGGATTCCGCGCTGAATTGGAACGACTGCTGACTGATTACGCCGGTCGGCCGACGCCCTTGTATCGCAGCCCGGCCGTATCGGATGCCGTTGGTTGCGAGGTCTATCTCAAACGGGAAGACCTCATGCACGGCGGGGCGCACAAGCTCAATAACACTCTGGGTCAAGGACTGCTCGCCAAATACATGAACAAGCACAAGCTCATTGCCGAAACCGGCGCCGGCCAGCATGGTCTGGCCACTGCTACTATCGGCGCTATGTTGGGCATGGAAGTCAAGGTGTTCATGGGCGTGACCGATATCGAACGGCAGATGCCCAACGTTCAGAAGATGAAATTACTCGGCGCCGAGGTCATACCCGTCCGCGGCGCCAGCGGCACGCTCAAGGACGCCATTAACGAGGCCCTGCGTTATTGGACCTCGCATGTGGATGATACGTTTTATCTGTTCGGCACAGCAGCAGGCCCGCATCCGTATCCAACGGTCGTACGGCACTTTCAAAGCGTCATTGGTATGGAAACCCGGGCACAGTGTCTGGAAAAGCTCGGTCGCTTGCCCACGCTGGTCACCGCCTGCGTCGGCGGCGGCAGCAACGCCATCGGCATCTTCGCCGGCTTCATCGACGATAAAGACGTCCAACTCGTCGGCGTGGAAGCCGCCGGTTACGGCCTCGATTCCGGCAAACACGCCTGCACCCTGCAAAAAGGTTCCGTGGGCGTTTTGCACGGGGCGCGGTCCTATGTTTTACAGGATGAACACGGCCAGATTATCGAATCCCACTCCGTCTCCGCAGGCCTCGATTACCCCGGCGTCGGCCCCGAACACTGCTATTTGAAAGACACCGGCCGCGCCCGTTACGTCGGCGCCACGGACGAGGAAGTTCTCGATGCGTTTTTGTTTTTGACACGAAAGGAAGGCATTTTCCCCGCTTTCGAAAGTGTTCACGTCATCGCCTGGCTCCTGACCCAACGCGGCGCGTTCAAACCCGATGATGTTATCGTCGTCAACCTTTCCGGCCGCGGCGACAAAGACGTCGACGCCTTCATCCGCTACCGCCCCGAAACCGTGCGATAGCGCAAAAATCAGATACGAATGGTCCTGAAATGAAAATTACCAATCTAAAAATCGAAGGCTTTCGCTCGCTCAAGAAAATCGATTGGTCTCCCGGCGACCTCAACGTCCTCATTGGCCCCAACGCCAGCGGCAAAACCAATGTTTTACAGGTTTTGGAATTATTATCGGAAGCGGCACAGGGAAGATTGCATGATTATGTGATTAAACGGCAGGGCGGTATGCCTTCGATAATGTATAATGGCAAAGCGGATAACATCGCCTTTGAGTTGATTGCCGAATCGAGCTTGGAATCAGCAAATAAGCCTTTAAGAAGTATTTATACATTCAGTATGGTTCAGGTTGGCAAGGGTGCTTCCTACAAAGTTTGCAATGAAAACATAGAAGAATATTCGAAACCTAATATGTCTGCCAAAATAAACCTTAGTTCCTATTTCAAAGGAAAACATGAGGATTATCCCGACACAGAACTATTATTGTCGGATCGAATGGCGGAGTCGAATAAAACATTTGTACCTTTTAAAAAGTCGCTGTCCGGTTGGCGGGTGCACAGAATGCTTAATACAGACTACGATGCTAAGGTGCGCCAGCCTAACGTTACAAGTTACGAACACCGACTTGAAAGCGACGGTGAAAATCTCATTCCAGTTCTTCATACATATTGCGAAGAATATCCTGGTTTTAAGGATAGATTGCATCAATCCATGGTGGCGGCCTTTGGCGATGACTTTAAAGCAATTTCTTTTCCTCCTGCCGCTGAAACAAGAATTCAACTTAGTTTAACATGGAAGAGTTTGAGCAAATCTCACGCTGCGGCATCTCTCTCAGATGGAACACTGTGTTTTCTTTATCTACTCGCTATCCTGGGTAATCCTAACCCGCCTTCGCTGATCGCTATCGACGAACCGGAAACCGGCCTGCATCCGGCCATGTTGCCCATTATCGCTTCCTACGCTGAGGAAGCCTCGCGGAAATCACAGGTGATTATCAGCACCCATTCACCCGAAATGCTCAGCGCTTTCCGCGGCGAGACCAAGCCCACCGTTACCGTGGCCCAGTGGAAGGACGGCCAAACCCAACTCCAAACGCTCGATCCCGAACACCTGAATTATTGGCTCAAGGAATACGCCCTGGGCGAAATGTTCCGCTCCGGCCAACTGGAAAACATGGCGCAGGAGGATGATGAATGAAGTTCGTCCTCCTGGTCGAGGGAACGACCGAAAAAAACAGCATCGCCGCCTTTTTGAAACGCTGGCTCGATAAACAATTGCCTTATTCTGTCGGTGTCAGTGCGGACAAACTCGACGGTTTTGGCGAGTTTCAGCGAAAAGCAGCCAAAAAAGCTCAAATGTATTTACAGGGACCTAAATCACAGGATACCATCGGCGTCATCGGCATATTGGATTTATTCGGGCCAAATTTTTATCCTTCAGATGTAAATACAATGAATGAACGTTATCAGTGGATGGTGGAATATTTCGAAAAACAGGTCGGCCACCCTAAGTTTCGCATGTTTATGGCCGTGCATGAATATGAAGCCTGGTTGTTTTCTCGGCGGGACATTCTACCACGGGAAGTTGCCGATCAATTGCAAAGCGAACAGCGTCCGCCGGAAAAAATCAATTTCGATAAACCTCCGGCAAAACGGCTTACTGAGGCTTATTTTAAGGCATTGAACCGCCATTATAAAAAACCGGTGGACGGCAAACTCTTGTTCGATAAACTCGATCCGGAAATCGCCGTCCAGAAATGCCCTTATCTGCAATCCATGCTGAACGCAATGCTGGACATGGCCCGGCAAGCGGGGGTATCATAATCGCGATGCAAACCTACAAGGATATATTCGGCAAGCTCTCCCGCCCGGCGCTGATTCCTTTTTTCGTGCTGGGTGATCCGGATGAAGAGCGGTCGTTGACGCTGATAAAAACGGCCATCGACGCCGGAGCGGATATTTTGGAACTGGGCATCCCTTTTAGCGACCCCATTGCCGACGGCCCGACGATTCAAAAAGCCGACCTTCGCGCCCTGGCGGCAGGTATTGACATAGCTAAGGCATTGGGTATCATTCGCCAAATTCGGGCTTACAGTGATATCCCGATAGGACTGCTGATGTATTATAATTTAATTACCCACTACGGCACGGAGGCGTTTTACCGCGATGCCGCAGCCGCCGGCGTTAGCAGTGTCCTCGTCGCCGACCTATGCATCGACGATGCCGCTGAGGTGGAAGGCCTCGCCCGGCAAAGCGGCATGGACACGGTTTTCATGGTCACGCCCAACACCGCGCCGGCCCGCCGCGACTTGATTGCCCGACATTGCACGGGTTTCATCTATACCGTCTCGCTCACCGGCGTCACCGGCGTCCGCGCCAGTCTCAGCGACGCCGTCGCTCCCCTGGTCGCCGACCTGAAAAAGCAAACCACGGTTCCCATTTGCGTCGGTTTTGGCGTCAGCCGTCCCGAACATGCCCGCCAACTTAAAGCCGCCGGCGCCGACGGCGTCATTGTCGGCTCCGCCGTGGTGAAAATCATCGAAGATAATCTCAACGACCCGGCCGCAGCCTCCAGGGCTTTGGCCGCTTTTGTCAGCGCCATGCGCGCTGCACTGAACTGATTCATTCGCCTCTGAGGATCACATGCTATTTAATTCCCTGGAATTTCTGATTTTTCTGGCCTTGTTTTTCATCGCCTGGCCCTGGATGAAACGTACCAATAACACCCGCTGGGGCTACCTGACCGTTACTTCATTTTTCTTCTATGGATGGTGGGACTGGCGATTTCTGTTTCTTATCACCGGCGTGGGTTTAATCAACTTTTTCGCCGGCATGGCCATAGACCGCCTCCGGCGTGGTCGGTTGTTTTTCCTGGTTCTCACCATCATCGCCAATCTCCTGCCGCTGGCGATTTTCAAGTATCTTGATTTCAGCATTAACAATCTCAACGCCGTACTTTCGTTTTTTAACAGTTCCGCGCGGGTGCCTTTACAGCACATCATTTTGCCGGTAGGCATCAGCTTTTACACCTTTCAGGCCATGAGCTATTCCATCGGCATCTATCAAAACGAACTCAAGCCCACCTACAATGTACTGCACTTTTTCGCGTATCTGGCGCTGTTCCCGCAGCTTGTCGCCGGCCCCATCGTCCGCGCCAGCCACCTGCTGCCCCAGTTGACGCACGTTCATACCACCACGGAGCAGATCCGCTGGGATGGTTTTAAACTCGTCATTTATGGCTATTTCAAAAAGGTTGTTGTCGCCGACACCATCGCCCCGGCGGTGTCCGCCGCCTTTTCCGCCAAGATGATGCCCGATTCCGGCGGCTACTGGTGGACCGTCATGATTCTTTTTGCTTACCAGATTTACTGCGACTTCAGCGGCTACAGCGACATCGCCCGCGGCTTGGGCAAATGGATGGGCTACGACTTCCCCGTCAACTTCGACCACCCCTACATCTCCGCCAGCTTCCGCGAATTCTGGACCCGCTGGCACATCTCCCTTAGCACCTGGTTCCGCGACTATGTGTATATTCCTCTGGGCGGTTCGCGGCATGGCAAATGGGCCGCGCATAAAAACATGTGGATTACCATGCTCCTCAGCGGCCTGTGGCACGGGGCCGCGTGGCCGTTTATTATATGGTCGGCGCTGCACGCCTTTTATCTCTCGCTCGAACGCATCACCAAATGGCCGGAAAAACTCCTTAAAATTCCCTTTGGCCGCCATCTCACCGTTCTGGCGGTTTTTATACTGACTGTGATTGCCTGGGTTTTCTTCCGCACGGGTTCACTGGGCGGGTTATCTTCCTCGGAGCAACTCAGCCGCGCCGGCGCTATCATCGCCTCGATGTTCAGCTTTCATAACCTCACCAATTTTGCCGGTGGCGATATTGATAACAACGCTATCAATGTCATGCTACTGATGTTGGTGCGGCAGTTGACGTTTCATTTTGGTTTGACCGAGCGCCGCTGGCTGCCCAATCGCGCCCAGGGAGTACTCGAACCGTTCTATATGGCGGTGTTGATACTTATGTGCGTCTTCATGCGCGGCCCGGCCGATCAGTTCATCTACTTCCAGTTCTAACCCCACGGTTGCCATGGCCTTCAAGAGCTTATTCAAAGATCGCCTCGTCTGGTCATTGCTGCTCGCTGTGGCCCTCATCACCGGCTTCGCCGCCCTCCGTCCGCCCACCAACCACGGCCTCTACCGCGAAACCTTCTGGTGCCAAAAAGCCCATTGGCAACACTGTGCCGACATCGTCATCACCGGTGATTCCCGCGTCGGCATGGGCGTCAGCCCCGCCGCCTTGGCCGCATCCCTCCCCGAAAGCATGCGCATCTACAACTACGGCTTCAACGCCAACGGTTATTCGGCCGCCTACCTCACCGCCGTTGAGTCCCTCCTTGATCCCCAAAGTAAAAATCCCACCATTATCCTCGGCGTCACCCCGCGCTCCCTCACCGACAATGCCGCCGGACGCAATTTCTTCACCGTGTACCGCAAAAAATCCCCCTGGCAATGCTGGGCCAACAACCATCTGACCTTCCTCCTTCGCCACACCGACACCCTCGGTTTCAGCGACGTTCGACGCCGCCTCTTCGATCCCGAAAAAGCCCTCCGTATGCAATATGAATACTACCCCGACGGCTGGATCGCCGTCGATTCCCGCCGCGACCGCCCCGAAAGCAAACTCGACAACTACATCCGTGAATTTAAGGATAATCCTGTTGATCCGGCCGTGGTGGACGACTTGATGAAACAGACCCGCGCCTGGACCGACAGCCACATCCGCGTCTTCGCCTTCCGCGTCCCCTCCTGCCCCCAAATGGTCGAGATCGAAAACACCTACAGCGGCTTCGACGAATCCGCCTTCCGCGCCCGTTTTGAAGCCGCCGGCGGCCGCTGGATCCCCCTCGATCAATCCGCTTACCACACCTTCGACGGCAGCCACCTCACCCGCGATGGTGCGGAAAAACTCTCCCACGACCTCGCCCACGCCCTTTAAGTGGCTTGGCCGTCTCGGCCAGGATTCTGTCATGCTGAGCACATTTCGCCTTTAGTCCCGAGCGCAGCCGAAGGGGAAGCATCTCTCTATATTCACCATCGAAGCTCAACCGCCTCCGCTTTTGATTTATAAAATTAAGGTGGGTCTCTCGTCACGGCGAAGCGCCGAGTCGTAGCCGGGCTGACCCACACGGTTATTCTATAACCCTAATAATATATCCGTAAAACCTTTCCCGGCCGGTCCCAAACGGACTTTTCATGAGATGTTTTAATTTTCATCTGAGTGTCGGAACCAATGGTGTCACCGTCGGCGATTACTTCCCCTTTGAGCAAAATCCACGCCGTTCCTGTCGCCAGAGTCATCAAATCATCAAAATCCCGCCGCGACTCCAGAATCTCAATCTCCATGCGCCCAAAGGCGTCCAATCCCGTCGTGATTATATTCATCGTCCCGTCCACATTCTTCTGCACCCGAAACTCACACCACAGCATCACGGGCGGATCATCCACGGACGCCTTCTTGGCCATATCCAAAAACGCCTGCGGTTCATGCACCACCGTCCCATCGCCCCAATACACTCCGGCCGCATCGTACGCCTGAATGCATCCCGCCATCAGGTGCGTCACTAATACGACCCGCTCCATTTTGGTTTCCTTCTCACCCAACACCGCCACGATTAAATGAGCAGTATGTTTCTCCATCACCGCCGTCGCTTCCGGCCACATCCACGCCGTGGCACAAGGCCCCTCCAGATCTCCCCATGGTATGGGAAAATCCATTTTACCAATGGCAAAATGGTATCCATTCATATCCCCAACGACGGTTTCCTCGCTTTCTTCCACCTCACCCAAAGTGATATCCGGCCCCAGCGCCGCCTTCAGATAATCCGCCAGCGAACCTTTAATGATTCTTTCTGGCCCATTCAACGCCAAAAACGCCAATGCCGAATTCCCTTTCGATTCCGGCTTATTCCTCCCTTCCCGGTTCGACACCATCAACCCAATCACCACCGCCGCAATTAATACAATTAACACCACCAGCAACTTCATTACTCACTCCTGTTTACCTGCGTTTGTGTTTAATTCTGCAAGATGTGACTTATTTTATCAAACCTTTCTTTTCTTCAAATTCGTTCCGTAGGGTTAATCAAGCCAGGGCGGGCCGTGCCCGCCGTGTATCGCCGGCGTCTTCGCCGACAATTTGTTATGCTGAGCACAACGAAGCATCTCTCTTATTCCGTCCTATAGGTCCTATGGGTCATATTTGTCCCATCACGCTTTAAAACCAGTCCGTGTGAATTTATGCCCCACCCGATAACTCATTTTTCTCATAACACGCATATCTCCGATGCCTTATGATCATCCATATGTTTCTCCTATTCGGCTACTCGTAAAGTTCCGTATCTATAATAAAGAACCGTTCGTCAAAGACTAATGCCAAAATCGTTCCTGTTGCAGAAAGTCCGCATGGAGTTCAAGCTTTAGCTTGGCCGTTCGCCCAGTACGAACGACATGGGCAAAAATCCAGCCTGAAGGCTGAACTCCATACAATTAATTTTCTTTCCGCAACAGGAACTATATCCGTATTCCCCATGTAAGCGTGGGTATACTCCCAAAGCAAATAACCGTCACTATCGCCTTTCGTTGAGCAAAGAAACAATGGTCGGGTCATTGATCGTTTCCGCAAATAAGAATGCATCCATGTTTTTGTTGGTCTTGATAGTGGGATCCGCCCCTGCTTTAAGCAAGGCGCGGATAACCTCCGAGTGCTGATAAACAACCGCATAATGCAGCGGCGTCTGGCCCAGCGCATTGGTTTGGTCGATCCGGGCGCCTGCTTCGATAAGCATTTTGACAATTTCAATTCGGCCCCACCGGGCGGCACAATGCAGCGGGCTGTCTCCGACATCAAATGCCAGCGCCGGCGGCGCAAAAAGTTGAACGTGAATGTTTGAACGGGTGGCTTTCAAGTTGGACAAATAAGGGGAGATTTGGTCTATGGGGCCTTTACCGTCAACGCCGCATCCAATGGAAATCCAGGCCGCTTGGGCTTTGGCATTCAACTCTGAACCGGCGTCGATTAAAATTTTAGCAATGTCCTCGTAATGACATTGTCGCTGATAAGGCTCCTCATTGGGCAGTCTGGCGATCCAGTGCAGCGGCAATTCCCCATGGGCGCCTTTTTGGTTAACGGGCAGGCCTGCTTTAATAAGCAGTTCCACGGTTTTAGGATTGCCCGCGAAAGCCGCCAGATGCAGCGCCGGATCCTTAAAACGCCCCATCACTCCGGGATCGGCGCCTTTTTTAAACAGATATTCCACAATATCATCATGTCCTTCATAAATGGCAATGATCAAGAGAGACTCGCCGCGAAATTGATAGGTGTCAATCAACCCCGGCTCCCTTTCCAACCGTTCTTCGAGTCGTTTGAGATCTCCGGCATATACCACAGCGCCCGCATCTGCATCTGACCCGCGGGAAATAAGCAATTGCAGCGTTTCATAAAAACTCGGTCTCTCTAATCCCCATGAGTTATCTGTACGCTCTTCAATCGTTCGTCTCAGGGCGTTCCTTCCTTCGTTGTCAAGGGCGTTCACATCCGCGCCATTATCAAGCAAAAGACGCGCCTTCTCCGTCTGACAAAACCAACTGGCGAGATGTAAAGGCGTTTGGCCGTGATTGTCCTTGGCATTGACATCCGCCCCATGTGTGATCAAAAGGGGCGCTGCGTCGATAGCGCCAAACGATACGAGGGTATGAAGCGGCGTTTCGGCATTTTTCGTTCGAGCATTTACATCAGCGCCGCAATCCAGAAGGGCTTGAGCCGTTTTCGTATCTTTGGCCAGGCCCAGAGCCATAACAGGACGCTCAAACATTCTCTGGCTTTCCACATTCGGGGCAAGGCCTTTCTGGATTAATAAAGGGATTAGATCGGCATAGCCTTGGCAGGCTGCGTAACAAAGAAGTTTTCCGCGATCCATGTCCCTGGTGGGATCGGCGCCGACCGCCAGCAATGCCTTGGCGATGTCCGACTGCCCGCTCTTGATGGCAAAAAATAATGCGGAGACTTCATAACCCCCGCGTCCTTTGGAGGGTGTTGCTATGGTTGTACTTGCGAGTTCAGGATACTCTTTCAGAAGTTGTTGCACGTTCGGCAAATCCCCGGCGACGATTGCATCTTGCAGCAATTGTTTCGATGGAGCCGCCGGCAGCAATTCAGTTATTGTCAAGAAAACAAAAACCAAAGGTATGTGGAAACACAACTTCATGGCCCATCTCCTTATCTTGAAAGTTCGTATATTGACATCACATATTTTGTAGGATGGGCTCTTTAGCCCATGCTGTGCATTAATTCTCTTTGTACTACTATCCTGTAACTTCTTGTTTTTTATGAACGTTTTTTATTTTTGATAATCATAACCGCTTTTACTATAAGGTCTTGTA
>JAFGBA010000290.1 GCA_016933395.1 Sedimentisphaerales bacterium
TCAGCAAAAGGTCCCCCACACACTGATAAGGCATTTGGGTCAAGGGCCTGGCCATCATCTTCTGACCGACCAAATTATGTGCTTCCCTGTATCGGCCGGCGAAGATCAATTCCCGCACTTTCGGCAATGCCTCAAGTGCATCAGGATTTGCCGGGTCGTACGGTCCACCTGCCCAAAGTGTATCCTCATTCAACTGGATCCGCTCTTGCTCGACTCCGCCGAAGACCATCGCCCCGAGTCGCCCGTTGCCTACCGCCAGGGCCTCGACCCACTGCTTGGCCGGCTGGCGGTACCACAGACTCAGCGGTTCCGCAGGCGGCTGCGAAACAGCTACATTGCCGGATATTGTTAGAATCAACGCCAGGAGTGTAGGATGTATTCCGATCATGTTATAAGCCCTTCCAAAAAGTAAACGGATGCATATTTTTAAGCCGGCAGGCGACCATCTCGCAGATTATACCAGCGTGCTTTACCGCCGGCGAGATTATAAATTTCGACGGTATTCCGTTTTTCATTTCACTTTTGACGCTTCTGAGCGGTATTATATTAAATATGAATAAATGCATCGAGCGGATATGGCAAAAACTAAATAGTTCAGGAGGTCATCAAATGAATCACGAGCTAACAATTATTTCATTGGCAGCCGTAATAACAGTTGGAACCTGTTTAGCCCAGACAGACCAGACCCTCAAAGCCGGCAGCAACACCATCAGGTTGACCACGACCGGCAAGGGCGGCGCGAACTTCGACCAGATTGTGGTGGTGCGTGAATCTCCGACAACTGTTTCAGTTACAAAATAGCCGGATATGCAGCTTTCCGGATTTTCAGTGTTTTCGAATCCCTGCAGAAAGGAGAAAGAGAATGAGAAGCAAAACCCATCAAATTAGTTTAACGCTCAGGACGGTTATCTTGACGGCCGTTGCGGTTGCGGTTTTTGGTTTCCGGTTCGCCTAGGCGCAGACTTCGGTGGGCGACTACGTTTCGCATGCGGTAAGCGGGAACCACATCAATTTCGCATTGGAAGACGGCGCCAGGGTGCGCGTCGAGCTCTGTAAAAAGGATCTTGCCCGCATCCGCATGGTCCCACCAAGGGAAGAGTTTATGGCCAGCGAACCCTACATCATTGCCAAATACGACTGGCCCGATGTGGGCGGTGCTGTGACCGACGAGGGCGCCTATATCAAGATCGCCACCAGCGAAATGGTCATCAGGGCCGTCAAGTCGCCTTTCAAGCTGGATTTCTATGACGAGGACAACGCCTCGATCATCACGACCCAGAGCAACGATGATCGCATGTCGTGGAACGGTTCGGCCAGGTCGATGAGTTTTGATCTCGACGCATCGGGCGTCGAGGAGCATTTGTACGGTTGCGGGATGCAGTTCGCGTATTTCGATTTGCGGGGGCAAACTATCGCGAATTGGCAGGCCTTCGGCCGGAACAAAAATCAAACCGGTGAAAACGAGGTCGTCAATCCGCATTACTGGAGCACCGCCGGCTACGGCATCCTGCTGCACAACATGTACAGGAGCGTTTTTGATTTCGGCAAGGCGAACCCGTCCAGGATCAGGCTGGATCTAACGGAGGGTGAACTTGACTTCTACTTTTTCAGGGGCCCATCCATCAAAAAGATTATGGGGAGTTACTGTGAGTTAACGGGCATTGCGGATTTGCCGCCGAAAAAGGCGCTCGGGATGCACTATCGCGGTCTGGGGTTCGATACGAGTCCCAACAAAGACACCTGGCGGTTCTGGTCGTCCGCGAAATATGAGTCGGTGGCCGATGAATTCAGGTCCAGGGGATATGCATGTGATTACATGTCCACGGAACCGGGATGGGCGCTGAATCGTGGCGGTTTAACCTATAATCCTTCCCTATTTCCCGACCCGGAGGGATGGACCAGCCGCATGGTGAAGAAGGGTTTTGGGATTAATCATTGGATGTACGGAACGTTAAGGGATGAACCACTGCTCAAACTGATGCAGCCATATCTCGGCGAGCGCAATTTAGTGGACTTTACCATACTCGGAGCTGTAGAAACTTATTTCGGCTGGCTTAAAACCAACCATTTTGACATGGGAGTGACGGGCTTCAAGGATGACGAACACGCAACACCCGATCCGAAAATCACTCTCAAATCCGGGGCCAGCATGCGTCAGTACCACAACGCTTATTATTTTATCCTGTATGAAGAATTGTACAAGCAATATAAAGCGGCCTATAACAAGCGGGGGTTTTGCATATGGTTGTGCAATCTGTACACCGGCGCACACCGGTGGCCGGTGTTCCACTATGACGACCTGAGTCTCCAACCCAACATGGCGGCCAACAGCGGCTGGACCGCCTCGCATTATGGACCCGAATATTCATCCTGGCATCCGTATCCGCTGGTGCTCTTTATGAATGCCTTTGCGACGTTCTGGACCGATAACGAATGGGCTGGTGGCGCCGTTCCATGGTCAATGCACTCCCCCGAGAACTATTTAAGGTACCTGAAACTCCATTATCAGCTCATCCCCTATGTCTATTCCAATCTTTGGGAACAGCGCAAAACGGGCGTGGGCAATGTCCGTCCCATTGCGCTGGAATACCAGGATGACCCGGCGACATATTCCATCGGCAAAGCGATTTTCTACGGGCCTAACCTCCTTGTCGACTTTGGCTATGAGTATAACGCAAAGGTTAGCGCGGAGCGAAATGGGCCAGTATACGCAAAGAATAAGTCTGTCTATCTGCCGGAGGGTAAGTGGGTTTATTACTGGAACGACAAGGTCTACGACGGTAAGCAGATCATTGACCTGACGGGGACCCCGGATGATGACTGCGCTGTGTTCGTCCGGGGCGGCGCCATCATTCCCATGATGCCGTACATGAATTATGTGGGTGAGAAACCGATTGATCCGCTGCTCGTGGACATCTACGGACATGGCTCCGCGGAATTCACCCTGTTCGAGGACGACGGCGAATCCTTTGAGTATGAAA
>JAFGBA010000291.1 GCA_016933395.1 Sedimentisphaerales bacterium
ACGTTCGGGTTAAATTCGAGCGTTTTTTTTGCGCATTATTTTGGAGAAGCGAGCGACATGACCAGCCAGAAAAGCCAGTTGCGCGAAGCGAAACTCGCTTTGGAAGATGGAACCGTATTTACGGGCACGGCGCTGGGGGCGTCGGGAACGTCCACGGGGGAGGTGGTTTTTAATACCAGCATAACGGGGTATCAGGAAATTCTAACTGATCCGAGTTATCGCGACCAGATAGTGACGATGACCTACCCACTTATCGGGAATTATGGCATTTGCGATGAGGATGTCGAAAGTCGGCGTGTGCAAGTGTCGGGATTTGTGGTTAAGGAAATGGCGTGGTTATACAGTAACTTTCGTGCTAGCAAGGGCTTGGATGCATATTTGCGAGAGAATAACGTAGTAGGGATTGCCGGCATTGATACGCGGGCGCTAACTCGGAAACTACGGATCAGCGGGGCGATGAAGGGGATTATCAGTACTGAAAAAGTCGATGACGCCAAGTTGATAGATCAAGCGCAGCAGTCACCAGGACTAGTGGGGCGCGATTTGGTCAAGGATGTGACATGCGCAGGAACCAGTGGCTGGAGAAAAGGATATGAGTCGGTATTTGCCGGTCCGATAAGCCAGATTGAGCGTAAAGCAGCGGCAACAAGCACCGTTCGGCCGTTAGTGGCCGCATTTGATTGTGGTATGAAGAGCAATATCGCTCGCAATCTGGTGATGGCCGGATTTGAAGTCGTCGTTGTACCGGCGGGGGCGAGTGCGGCGGAAATTATGGAGCGCAAACCGGAGGGTATCTTTGTGAGCAATGGGCCGGGAGATCCTGAGCCGATAGACTATACGATTAAAACCATCCGGGAATTACTCAAAAAGGAAATTCCGATGTTCGGGATATGCCTCGGTATAGAACTGATCGGCCAGGCGCTGGGCGGGGGGATTTTCAAGCTGAAGTTCGGCCATCGTGGAGCAAATCAGCCGGTGAAGAATCTGGATACCGGCCGGGTGGAGATCACCAGCCAGAACCACGGTTTTGCCGTAGATATAAATTCATTGCCAAAAGGCGATGTGCGCATTACCCATATCAATTTGAATGACCAGACACTGGAAGGAATCGCTCATAAACGGTTGCCGATGTTCGCGGTGCAGTACCATCCCGAGGCGTCGCCGGGGCCGCATGATGCGACGTATCTGTTTGATGCGTTTTATAAAATGGTGCAAACGGGCAAAACACCGGAGTGTCTTGGGGAATCTGATTGACACGTGTATCTCTCTCTTTTGATCAGAAAAGAGAGATGCTTCGCTTTGCTCAGCATGACGTCAATTTACCGCAAAGGTAATGAGTTACAATTCCAGCCAATGTTCAGCGAGTTGGGACAAGTCGTCGAGATTGATAACACCGTCGCAATTGAGGTCGCCACGGGAATCATCGCAGTCGATGCCTGATACGCCGGGCCAGCCGACCAAACGGACGAACATCCACCAGGCGGCATAGGCTTTCTGATTGGCGTTAAGCGATACGCTGTGAGCCGCGCCGCAATCGTACCAATCCACATTTTCCACGTGGGAGTTTTGCCATTCGGTGGCCCAGTTGCCCAAAGAGGTGGTGCTTGGCCGTGAGGCGTAGTAATCGCAACTGTCGTGAGGGAAGGCGTAATAAACACCGTCGGGGTTATAGCTTTCAATATCAGCGAAATCGAAAAGCACTTTGTTATGGGTGCGGCAGTAATCGCGGATGACGCTGTTAGCTGCTTTATTGTTGGCGTCGTCGCCATGATCAACATGGCCGGTCATATAAATAAAAGTAACATCGGGGTAATCAAGTTCGAGTTGACTCATAGGATCGAGGTATTCAGTATGAATAGCGCCGCTGTAATATTTGCTGTCCACCTGGCCACACCATGACCACATGATGACATTGACATCGGCGTTGGCGGGATTGTCCAGATAGGTGTGGGTGTTATCAACCCAATCCGGGTAATATCCCACGTCTCCACCCATGGCGTAATCATGTAGATCGAGCGCACCGCCGGTTCCGCCGTTATTCCAGGCAAAGATATTTATTGGTAAGGACAAGCCTTTGCCGCCGCCGTTGGCGAAAGCGACCAGACCGGTCATACCGGTGGTGATTTGTGAGCCATGTGACGTGTGGCCGTAGGCGATGTGTAACTGTGCCTTGGCTTGTTCAATGGCAGTTTGGGGTATTTGTGTGATATCACAACAGCGATGGTCGATAATTATTGGCGTAGTTCGGGCGGCCTGCGAGGCTGTCGTGCAGGTCAAGATACAAGCCAATAACATATGTACTCGATTTCTCATTTCAACCTCCAAGGGAAAACTATATTCGGCGACTCTAAAACAACCAGACCTATGATATCAATATTGCGGTAAGAAATCAAACTACGAATATGCCTGTCAGGTTAATACAAGTAAAAGATGGGGTCTAATGAGGTTAAAGCAGGAGGGAAGGATAATTCAAGGGTTATCATCGGTTTGAGCCCATTGGAGTTCGCGAAGGGCCTGGTCGATGCTGGCGATGGCGTGATTTACAGCTTTGATGGCTTTGTGCATAGCATCGCGTCCCTGGCGACGTTGGGGGAGGTCGCGGATGTCCGGGGGAAGCCGGTTTTCCTGTTCATTGATAAGGGTGAATTCGGCCAAAAGTTGGTCCCGGAGAAGTTCAGCCTGATCGCGGGTACGTCGTATTTCATTTAGGCTTGAGGGCAGGTCTTGGTTGTTGTCCGCAGCGTGAGTCATGGCTGTTTATCCGAGAAATTAATCAGAAGGTTTTTCTCAAGAGTATTGCACCAGAGGGAAGTGTATCAGAATCTTTTTGGATAATAAAAGAATTTTATTGGTAGGCCCAAATTTTATATAAACATTATTTTGTGGTCATAAATCCAATGAAACTCTATATATAGTGTCTTTTATTGATTTTTCCTTTAAGTTCTTCACTGGTTATAAGTTATGAAACATCTGATTTAGGAGATTCCTTTTGAAAGCAAGCAAAATGCGCGTTGACCGGTTAGTTTTTTATTGTATATTTTACAAAACGTAAAATATAGTTATCGGCTGATCTTAAATTTTCAGGCTTTTTTGTTTCATAGTGTATAAATCGTAATTTTGAAGGGAATGTTTAGGTGATACAGGCAACGGAGTCCATTGCGGAGCGATTGCGTGTCAATCCCCCGATAAAGCGATTCAAAATCGGAGAAGTGGCGCGTTATAGCGGTTTATCCCGGCAGACAGTACACAATTATACCATTATGGGACTGATTCAGGAGAGCGATTGGAGCGAGGGCGGACATCGCTGGTATAATGAATCGGTTTTTTCACGTCTGGCACAGATCGAAGAACTCAAACAAAGCCGCACCCTGCGGGAGATACGCACGTTATTGCAAGGCGAAACGTCAGAATTGCAGGATAGCTAACGTAGGGCAAAGACATCAGGTAATCACCGGATAAATATCAGTTAAATCGGGATAACGTCAGTTGACAAAAAAGCAGACAAGCACGGAGGCGACGTCGCAACAGCAAAAGCTGACGCTGCGCGAAGCATTATCCACGTTGTGGCAAATTCCGCTGTTCATCATGTCGCTGGTGATGCTGGGAGTGGTATTATGGCATATTCGGCCGCACACGGAGCCGGTAACGTTTGAACAGCAATATCAGCAATTGGTATCTCTCTCCGAGAAAGACGCCTTTCAGGCGTTTTATCAGCAAGCGGATTTGTTACGCAAGTCAGCGCGAGGGGATGAGCAGGTGGGATTGGTGCACGGCCTGGCGGCGCGGACGCGTATGAAAGAGTTGCTCCAACGGCGAGAGATTGGATTGGGGACATCCGTGAAGAAGAGCGTGCCGGCGAATTACGAGGCAATCATTCAGGATTATAAAAAGGCGTTACAATGCAATATGCCTGATCCCAATTCTCCCGCGGGCGCAGGGCCATATAGGGATATCGCTCTGGCGAAATGGGCGTTGGGCAAGCCGCAACAAGCTATTGAATGTCTGGAGCAAGCGCTGGATCGTCAAGAAGAATATGATGCTTCCATGCATGAACTTATGGTGCGGATGTTATTAAATCAGCGCGGGGAAGACGTTTTGCATAAGGCGGAAACGCATTTGGATGTGATACTCGCGGAGGAAACATCCACAACGGATCAAAAAGCATGGGCTTTTGTGAGAAAGCAGGAAGTATTAATCGCCCAAGGGCGCGAAACGGAAGCCTTAAAGGCATTGGAGGAAGCAAAGGGGACGCTAAGCGAATCGAAATACGGGGAGGAAGTGGAATTTTTGCGAGGTCGAGCGCTCCATCGTTCAGGGCGAGCGGATGAAGCAGAACTGGTTTTGCGTGATTTACTGGAAAAGATGAATGATCGGGGCGATATATACGCCCAGACCGCACTGGAGTTAGCCCGAATAAATTATGAACAGGATCGTGATTGGGAAGCGCGACGATTTTACCAATTGGCGGCGGAATCTCAATTAGGCAAAGACTGGTACATTGCTGCAAAATTGGGATTAGCGGAATGTGCGGCGCTTCAGCAGCGTTATGATGAAGCCGTTAGTTTATATCAGGAAACGACGGAACTTTTAGAGGGGAAACCGTTTAATCGGGCGGTTGACGTCGCCAGAGTTCAGCAAAGCCTGGAGGCGCTAACAACATCTTTAGGGACGCTTAAACAATATACGACGGCGTTGCCGTTTATCGAGATCGAACAGAAGATCGATTCCCAAAAAGACGTATTGTCGGCGGAGCGATTCGCCCAGATGCATGCGCGGGTGGCGCAACAATTGCTGGAGGAACTGGAGCAGAATCGGCGGGAAATTTCGGAACCATCAGAAACACCTGAAGAAAAGGCGTGGAGACAACAACGTCAAGAGATGGTAACGGCGCATTTTGAGCAGGCGGGGCGGCAATACCAACGGGTGGCGAAACTGGCGGTCGGCAACGATGATTTATACGGATGGAGTTTGTGGCAGGCCGCGATGTGTTTTGACAAGGCGGGTAATGTTGATGAATCCATAGCGGCGTGGCGACGAGTGTATGAAGAACGTCGCGGCGACACGTTATGGCCGACAGGAGTATTTCGACTGGCGCAGGCATACCAGGCCAACGGGCAATATGACGAGGCGATTCGTTATTATGAAGAATTGCGCAGCACTCACCCTCGCCACACATCGGCGTTCGAGGGCATTGTGCCATTGGCCAGGTGTTATCTGTTGCGCAAGCCATCGGAAAAAGAAAAGGCCAAAGCCCTGTTGCAGGGCATTCTGTATGATCGCACCCTGACGCCCGACGCTCCATATTTTCGACAGGCGATGTTTGCTTTGGGTGAGCTACACTATGAGATGCACGATTACCCCGCAGCGATCAATGTTTTGACAGAGGCGATAGATCGTTATGGCGATGATCCCATGTTGGGGAAAAGCATGTTTTTGGTGGCGGATTCGTATCGTCACAGCGGATTGGGCCTTGATGCGGCGCTGGAGAATCTGGCGTCAGATCCGACAGCGACAGTGATTTATGAGAAACAATCGGATTTACGCCGTCAGCATTTGGAGCATGCGCGGGAATATTTTGACCGGGCGATAAAATTTTATGAGCAATTACCGGAAAAACAACCGGATGAACTTGGGCGATTATATTTACGCAATAGTTATTTAAGCCGCGCAGATTGTTTATTTGATCTGGGGCAGTATCAAGAGGCCGTACGATTATATGAACTTGCCGTGCTGCGATATCAGTTAACGCCCACGGCATTGACAGCGCTGATGCAGGTAATGAACTGTCAAATAAAACTGGACAAACCCGCCGCGGCGCGAGCGGCGAGCGAGCGGGCGCGGTGGCAGTTACGCAAGATGAGCGATGAGGTGCTGGAACAGGATGCGGGGTCGCCGCGGCGCGAGGAATGGGAAAGATGGTTCAGTTGGGTGGAACAGGCCGGTATGTGGTGAAGATACAGACGGCATTGGCGCCGAATCGTAAAAATGAGGTGACATAATGACAGCAGCCCAGGCGAAGGACGTCGGAACAAAATTGATACAGTTGCTGACCCAGCAACAATTGCTCTACAGGCAGTTGCAGCAGTTGGCGCACAAGCAAAGTGAACTGGTGGACGGACAGGATCCGGAGACGCTGTTGCGGGTCTTGGCGGGACGTCAGCGGCTGATTACGCGCCTGGCGGCGGTCGATCGCGACCTCAAGCCCATTCGGGAGGACTGGAAAAACATATCGAATTTGCTGCCGACGGAACAGCGCCAGCAGGCGCAGGAACTGGTCGAAAATGTTCAGGCGATTTTGCGGGATATTTTAGCACGGGATGAAAGTGATTCCCGCAAACTGAATTCCCAGCAGCAACAGGTTGCCGGCGAGTTGCGCAGCACTCGGCAGGGCAAGCACGTGCACAATGCTTATGCGGCCGCCGCACCGGTGGAACCACGTTATTTCGATGAGAAAAGTTCTTAAAACAGGATTGTCTAACAGGGTTTTGGAGCCGTTATGGCGGACATGAACACCACAGAAACACCGGCGTTAAACAAGGCCTCCGCGGATGCCATTGAGCAACTGGCCAGTGTATTTTCGGCATATAATGATACGACGGAGCGAATGCGTTATTCCTACCAGCGGCTGCAGGAGGATGTGGTGCGGCTGCGGGAGGAATTGCGGGAGAAGAATGAACAGTTGGAGCGAAAGAGCCGGTTGGCGGCACTGGGGGAGATGGCGGCGGGTATGGCGCACGAGATTCGCAATCCGCTGGGCGGGGTACAGCTTTACGCATCGTTGCTAGAACGTGATCTGGCCGAGCAGGATGAACCTTTGCAGTGGGTGCGCAAGATCAGCAAAGGTGTGCAGGCGCTGGATCGAATTGTGAGTGATATTCTGGCCTTTACGACGGAGCAGATGTGCGTGAAGGAGCCAGTGCAGGTTGGGGCGGTACTGGAGGAAGTGCTGGATTTATGCCGTCCCCGGCTAGCGGATGGGACGGTGTGCGTGCATATCGACGAATCAGCAGCCGGATTAACAGCGGCCGCGGATGCCATGATGTTGCAACGGATTCTCATGAATTTGTTATTAAATGCGATTGATGCCGCCGGAGCCAACGAAGCGGGTGGCCACGTATGGGTGCGCGGCAAGCGGTACGAAGAGGACGGTGATATTCGTGTACGTCTGGATGTGGCGGATAATGGATCAGGGATTGAGCCGGGCGTGTTAGTCAAAATATTTAATCCGTTTTTTACGACGAAGGATACGGGCACGGGCTTGGGACTGGCAATTGTGCATCGGCTGGTGGAATGTCACGGCGGGGTTATCACCGCGGCCAACGGCGCTGATGGCGGCGCGGTATTTACGGTTATATTGCCCGCGTGAGGCAGGAGTTTGGCGATGGCGCGACTATTGATTGTTGATGATCAGGAAATGATGCGTGATTCTCTGCAGGCGACCCTACAGCGGACCGGGCACAAGGTAGAAACGGCTCACGACGCATTCATGGCGCTGGAAATGGTGCGTCAGTCATCGTTCGATCTGGTTATCAGTGATTTAAAGATGCCGCGTATGGATGGATTGGCGTTTCTGGCGGAACTTGGACAGGTGGGCATGGATGCGCCGGTGATTATGATGACAGCATATGCCACGATTCAGACCGCTGTCGAGGCGATGCGGCGCGGAGCCTTCGATTATATACAAAAGCCGTTTGACGCCGAAGAAATCGTGATGTTGGTAAACCGGGCGCTGGAACACCAGCGGTTGTCGCGAGAGAACGAGGCGTATCGCACTTCAGCAGCGGGGAATGTGCGCCGGCTGATCGGTTCGGGGCGGTTGATGAAAGAACTATTAGCGAAAGTGGATATTATAGCGCGGAGCCAGGCGACGGTCTTGATTCGGGGTGAGTCGGGATCGGGCAAGGAATTGATTGCACAGGCGATACATGGCCGCAGTGATCGGTCGGCCAAGCCGTTTTTGGCGGTTAATTGCGCAGCGTTGTCAAGTACACTGCTGGAGAGTGAGTTATTTGGCCACGAAAAAGGCGCCTTCACCGGTGCGGATCGTATGAGGAAAGGGCGTTTCGAACTGGCCGACGGGGGGACATTGTTGCTGGATGAAATCAGTGAAATGGACCTGAAGCTCCAAGCGAAGTTATTGCGGGTGTTGCAGGAAAGGACATTCGAACGGGTGGGCAGCAGCATGACGCGACAGGTGGATGTACGGGTATTGGCGACGACGAACCGACCGCTGGAGCAGTGGGTGCAGGAAGGGCGTTTCCGGGAGGATTTGTATTACCGGTTAAATGTGGTGCCGTTGACGATTTCGCCATTGCGGGAGCGTTTGGAGGATTTGGAGGAATTATGTGAGTATTTTTTGAAACGGTCGGCCCAGCGTCACGGAGGTGAAATAAAGCGGCTAAGTCAAGATGCGTTGGAATTGTTGCGGCGCTATAGTTGGCCGGGCAATGTGCGGGAATTGGAAAATCTTATGGAACGGGCAACAATTTTGTCACCGGGGCCGGAAGTCACCGCCGAGGTGCTGGGAGGCTGGCTGAGAGTCGAAAACCTGGATGCCGTGCCGTGTGCGGAAGTTGAATTAGCCGGGGTGGAAAATTCCACCACAGACAGCGCACTCGGCACGACATCTTCAGGTCCGGCAAGCGTAGTGAAGCTGCCGGGAACATGTAATCTGGCGGAAATGGAAAAAATTATGATTCGGCGGACACTGGAGCGGTACAACGGTCATCGCCAGAAGACGGCGGACGCCCTGGGTATTGGAGTGAGGACGCTGGGTATGAAGCTAAGCAAATGGCGTGAGGAGGAATTTCAGCCGGCAGGGATATAAGGAAATAATTGCCGTATAAAGGCGCAAAAATTGCCGATGGGCATTGGCCTGAGTGTATTGTTATGAATTTTATTGTTTATGTTAATAGCGGCGGATATGAGTGATAACTATTGATTGTATAAAGAGTAACAAGAATTTAATGAAACCAATAATACGTTGGAAGGAACGAAAAATAACTATTTGTCGGATGGCATGATTTTTGCGGCTGTTATAGGTGAGAGAGTGTCCGTATATGATGGCGCTAAAGGTAAGTATCAATGTTGCTGAGTAACTTATTAAATCGTGGTTCAGTGCCGGTACTGGAAAAGGTGATGGAGTTTACCGAAGCCCGGCATGAGGTATTGGCCAACAATGTAAGCAACTTTGACACAGTGGGCTACAAGGTTAAGGACCTGCCGGCGGAGGAATTTTTCACGGAACTCCGCCAAGCGGTGGAGCGCCGGGCAAGCGGCGGGGGAGGGGCGCAGTTGGAATTGAAGTCCACGACGCATTTTTCCCGGGATAATAACGGCAGCTTACAGGCCCGGGCACAGGAGATAGAGGATAATAATATTCTGTTTCATGACGAGAATAATCGATTCGTGGAAAAACAAATGGCGGCGATGTCGAAAAACGCTCTGTTGCATAATGTGGCTGCGGAATTATTGAAGATGCAATACGAAGGATTACAGACGGCTATTCGCGGTCGGTTGTAATAGACCATAGATGATGCCAACGGCCGATTGAACAACGTAAGGACATACAGATGTTTGAAGCCATAGACATATCAACGTCGGGACTGGTAGCTCAGCGGGTGCGGTTAACAGCGGCGGCGATGAATTTGGCCAATGTGGATACAGTGTTTGATCCGGCGACGGGCGGGCCATATCAGCGTCGAAGCGTGGAGTTCGCAGCGGGAATGAATCGGTGCGATCGCGGCGGTCAGGGAGTGCATGTAAGTGAAATTCGCCGGGAGAAGGTTTTTCGAACGGAATATGATCCGTCGAATCCGTATGCGGATGAAAATGGCTACGTGAAATTGCCGGGCATC
>JAFGBA010000040.1 GCA_016933395.1 Sedimentisphaerales bacterium
AAAAAATAAGCGGGCATTAAAGCCCGCACCTCTCCTCTCCGTCCGTTGTGAACGGGGATCGTTCAATATATATTTTCAGGCCGTCGCCAACAAGTGGCGCGGGCATCTTGCCCGCGTTTTCTTCACGTATCGCCGGCGTCTCGCCGGCACGTATGTCCGCGCCCGCATTAAGCCGTCGCCGCGGCTTCCGTACATATCGCGGCCTTGTCACCCACCGGGTCCATCTCCAGATGCCGATGCAGTTCCATTGCCACTCGCACCTTGTCAAATCCGAGGTTATCCACCCGCACCACGTTGGCCCAGAAGAAATAACTGTCCATCTCGAACATGTTGCTCATATTATGCGGATAGCTGAACCGCGTCAGTACGCACGCGCCGGGCGACGGGGAGGCGTTCGCCTCTATCAAAAAACTCACTCCCGTGCGCGACACATCCACGATCTGCCCGCGGTGCATCTCCCCATTGGGGTCATATCCGAAAAATAGCGGCCAACTAAAACGAAAACGCGGATGGCGACGGCGTTCGTGCGCTACGGAACCGGAACTCATGATATCTTGTCTCCTGTCTTTATTTGTCAAGGCGTTCAAATCCACCAACCATCACGACACCACGTCGCCGGCCGCAGCTTATGTCGACAAAAAAGAATGACGAATTAACTAGGAATTCCCCCAGTACGGATAATTGCCAAAAAAAAGCCCCTTTATCTGTAAGGGGCGGAAAATTTTCAAGTTATTCAGACGTTGTTTATTCGATCAGCGCGCGAACCGTCTCAAGCTCTTCCTCGATCTTGCCGCAGATATCTTCCAATACGCCGGAATTCAGGCGAATCTCTTCCATCAAGGCGGGATCAACTTCGTTCGTAGCGGCGGTAATGGTCATTCCCAATTTCTGTTTCTGACACACAACGTCGCTGATAAACGTGACAATCGCCAATAGACGATTTTCCCGGGCCAGATCCGTCGGGGCATGATGATAGCCGGTAACATATTGGAAGGAGCGAGGGAACTTCCAGCGTGCGGCCAGCGCCATGCCGATTTCCTGATGGTTGGCGCCGATAACCTGCTCTTCCGCTTTGATGTAATCCGCGCCGGCCCGCACCAGATTCACAATCTGGTGCACATTGGGCCCATGACATTGCATTACGGCCACCAGACCCAAATCGTGAATCAATCCGCCCAAAAACGCCTCATCCGGCAAAGACAGGCCGATAGCGTTGGTGATGAGCTTGTTGCACGCCCCCACCGCCACGCTATGCGTCCACAAATCCTTGCCGTTGAAATCATCGCAGTGCGTGGGCGTCTTGAACATTTTTGACAATGACGCGGCGATGGCGATATTTTTGACCGCGTTCAGGCCCAACAGCATGATCGCGCGGTCGATACTGCCGATCTGACCGGGCAACCCGTAAAATGCCGAGTTCACGACTCGCAAAACGCGCGCCGACAGGGCCGGGTCATTGCAAACGATCTCATGCAGATCGTGGGCCGTGCTGCGCGGATCCTGTACGATCTCGATGATCCGCATGGTCACTTCCGGAAGGGTGGAAATCTCAGTGGTTTTAGCGGCTAAATCTTTGGCAACTGCTTGCGTCACGACCTTGTCCTCTTCCCCGGCCTATTATTACCTTCGCGAATCTTCAACATCTACGATTCGCTTTTGTCTAAGACGCTCATCCATTTTGACACGTCCTAAAATGTCGGCGATGCGTTCACCGGCCCGGCCGTCTCCATAGACGCCCGGCCGAAAACCGCGCCGCCGCCGGCGACGCCCCAGTACCCTGTCCAGGGCCGCCGATACCGCCGCGATGCCGTAATCGGCATCCACGACGTTGCGCGATCGGGCCCGCCCTTGCTGGCGGTGTCCGACGTTGATTACATCGACATTTAAGGCCCCTGCCTCAATTATTCCACCGGAGCTATTGCCCACCAGTGCCCTGGTCCGTTGGAGAAGCCCTAGAAATGTTCCACGTGGAACATTTTTCAGTAGATAACAGGCGGGATGGCGACCATAGTCCTGCAATACCTTTAGTATTCCTGAGAATCCGGGGTCGCTATTTGGATATAAGATTATAACAGGCAATGACTTAGAGACACACGCCTGTATCGTTTGCTTCATTCTTCGAGCTTCCTGGGCGGTCGTGCCGCCGGCGGGATGCTGAGCGACCATTAAAAAATCCTGGCGGATATCAAAGCCGGCGGCATTGCTAAGAGTATTTTCCTCATTACAAATAATTTCCGATAAATTATCCAAAGCGGGCGAGCCGGTCTGATAAATACGAAAATCCGGCTCGGCAAGGCGTTTTAGACGTCTGGCGGCGTCTTTACCGGCGGCAAAGTGCAAATGTGAAAGTTTACTGATTGCAGGGCGCCAGGCATCATCAAAAACACCTGGGGCGGCGTCGCCACCATGGATGTGTCCGATAACTCGGCCGGAAGCGGTCGCGGCGGCGGCCGCAGCGAAGGGTTCGATACGGTCACCCAGGACCACGACGATGTCGGTTTTAAGGCGGTCGAAAGCGCGAGCCATGGCGGTTATGGCCCGGCCCAAGCCTTGGGCCTGATCGAGGGGGCTGTCTTTATCGCTTTGCAAGCGGACGCGGGCGTCGATGCGCCAGCCGTCTTTTTGGATTTGGCGGATGGTGCGGCCGAAACGAGGCAGGAGGTGCATGCCGGTGACGAGGAGTTGAAGTTGGAGCTTAGGGTGCTTGTCGATGGCCTGCATGACGGGGACAAGAAGGCCATATTCGGCCCGCGTGCCGGTAACTACGCAGATGCGACGTTTCTTTGATATTGCCATTTCTTGCCTATTACAACGATTTCTGGTTTCGATTTAGGGCGATTTTAGCCAAAAATGCGCGAAAAAACACAAAAATGACGCGTTTTTCGAGAAATAATATACAAAGGGAGAGTTTATGAGATTGAATAGGATTCAGAACTCGGAACTCAGAACCCAAAAGAAATATTTAACCGCAAGGATCGCATAGAACGCAAAGAAACATATCTGATTATCAGGGGTTTTGGTTGATGTTGGGGGTGGGAAATGTTAGTATGGAGGTTCATGGGATTTCTGTTTTGTTGGACGAGAGTTTTTATCGCAGATGGGTATTAGGAGAACATGAGAAAAGGAGATGGCATGAGGCGGTCGGCGGCGTGGGTTTTGGTGGCGGCAGTGTGGGTGAGTTCGGCGTGGGGGATGGGCGGGGATATGGGCGTGGGGACGGAGCCGCTGACGGATGGATCGGAGGCGTATCCGTGGCTGATTGAGGACTTTGATGATTTTGGGGTGTTTACCAATACCGCAAATGCGGCCATCTACTGGGCGGCGGGAGTGCATACTCGTTTGATGTCTAATTTGGATTTGGATCCGGCGTTGCCGGGACGTCAAACTTATGTAACCGCGCTCATTGCTCCTAATGGCTACGAGTATGCCGGTTCGTTTGATGGTGATGGCCATGTTATAAGCAACTTGACTCTTGATGATGGTGATATCGGCTCTTCATATATGGCCCTTTTTGGCAGGCTTACTCCTGGAAGCGAAATACATCATTTGGGTTTGGAGAATTTATATTCCAGCGGTGATGGTGGCTTATTTTACTATAGCGGCACCTGGATTCCTCCAGTCGGCGGAGGTGGATGTACTATCAGCAATTGTTTTGTTACCGGGCATGTTTATTTCGGTGGATTATTTGGCATGATATGCTACTCCAGTGATATTATCAATTGTTATGCAATAGGTACGGTAGATAGTGCCAGTGGTACATATACCGGAGGATTAGTGGGGCATTTTCATGAGGGGAATTTAATAAATACCTACAGTGCTGTTGACGGCCATGGCATGGCAGGTTCGAATTTCTATGGCAGAGTGATTAATTGTTATTTTGACCGTGATCTGGCCGGGTCAGAGACCAGTGCCGGGGGATGGGGGAAGACCACTGCCCAGATGAAAAATGCGGCGACGTTTATGGGGTGGAAAGACGGCAGTTGGATTATTAACGAGGGTAATGATTATCCTCGATTGAGTTGGCAAGGCGGTGGAACGCCGATTGCCACGGATTATCCTGCGCGGACCTATCCGGGGGACGGCGAGGCGATGCCGTTTGAACTGGACAGTCCTGAGGATATTGAGTGTCTGATGTACCGTACGCCCGATTGGGATAAGCGGTTTATTTTGACGGCTGATATCGATATGGCCGGCGTGAGTCATTATCGCTCCATACCCAAATTCGCGGGCGAATTTGACGGAGGGGGGCATGTAATATCGAATCTTTCCATTCAGGCTTCGGAAACGGGGTGTAATACCGACTTGGGCATGTTTGGGCTTATTTATGACGGTGGCGTGGTTAAAAATCTTGGTCTGGAAAATTGTGAGATTAATGGCGTGTGGTATTGCGGCGCTATGGCGGGGGTAAACCACGGTGGTACGATTTCAAATTGTTTTGCCGCCGGGACAGTAAGTGAGGGCGGCAGTTTTATTGGCGGCTTGATTGGGAGTAATAACGGCCATGTCAGTAAAAGTTATGCCAATGTAAACATTTTAGGGAGTTTGATAGCAATACACCCAGACCGTTTCGGCGGCTTTGTGGGGGAGAATTGGTATGGCGAGATATATGATTGTTATGCATTAGGGGATGTTGATAATATTGCGCAAGAATCAGGTGGGTTTGTCGGTTACAACGCATATGGAACCATTCAGCGATGTTATTCGGTTGGTCAAGGCAATCGCGGATTTTGCTATAGCAGTTATAGTGGCTCCATTTCGGATTGTTTCTGGGACATGGACACCTCCGGCAGTAGCAGCAGCACTGGTGGAACAGGATTGACCACGGCGGAAATGCAATCATTAACGCCGTACATGGGCGCCGGTTGGAACTTCGAGGGGACATGGGTATTATTTGAAGGGTACAACCGGTACCCGGAGTTGGCCTGGCAGTTGCCGGGGGAGATGGTTGCGCCTTATGGGGTGGACGTTTTAGACCTTGCGACTTTTAGCGAAAACTGGTTAACAGCATCCGCTTACGGCGATTGGTCACCGCCCGGGGAGGATGGGTTTGTGGATATGCGGGACTTTGCTGAATTTGCCAAAAACTGGCTCTATACCAAACCGCCGGTTTACCAACTCTATAGCGGCGGAGCAGGCACGACTGAGGATCCTTATCTTATAAGTGACGTTCATCAATTAAATAAAATCGGACGAATTACGAATCACTGGTCAAAGCATTTTCGCTTAATTGCTGATATTGATATGTTAACCTATACGGGAACCAGATATAACATTATTGGTAACAGCAGTACGAAATTTACTGGGTCTTTTGACGGCGACGGCCATGTTATTTACAATCTGACTCACATAAATTGGCTTAA
>JAFGBA010000041.1 GCA_016933395.1 Sedimentisphaerales bacterium
CGGCTTGGGATTGCCCGCCAACCGAACATAGCCCGCATCGTTGAACAGTCCGTCCACGCCATAATCGTCCAGGACTTGTGTCAACTGTGGCAGTATGTGAGCTCGCCACCCGCTGCTGGCGGGAGAACAACGGGCTAATTTCCATTGCATCTCGACCAAATCCTTCGACCGAGCCCACTCGGGCTGAATGTCCCGATTGCGCCGATCATAAAAACCGGTCGAAACATAGACCAACAGTTTCATTCCCCGCTGGTGGACCATGTCGATAAACCGCCGAAAGCCATTGGGATTCAGAGGAGTCATTTTGTCCCCGCCGGGCAGCCTCAGCCAGTTGTTCCACTCTTCATGAACCTGAATCACTTCGATGCCGTGTTGCTGAAGTCGGTCGAGTTCTTGCTCGTCCAGCTCATCCGGATTACCGCGTGGTTTGGTGGCGCAGGGGAACTCACCCAGATTGTAATAACTTTGACCGGGAAGATAATCAGTGATGAGGTGCTTCCGCATACATCCCTGGATGTTCTCGTGGCAGATGCGGATGTTTTCCAGACGTTGTCGGTGATCCGTGTTGGTGTAGGTCATCAGGATCGCAGGCGTGGTAGACGCGTTGCCTCGAGCAGACTCGCGGCTTGCCGCCGTGCAGGAAATGCCGGGGAAAATGGTTCCCGCCGCCGTGGCCACCACGCTGGTTCCAAGGAATTGTCGACGATGCATTTTTTTAATCATGTTCGGCACCTTTTTTCCTCATTTTGTCCGTTTATCCGCTTTATGTTGCGCTTTATTAACGAGCATCTTCAATTTGGAATGGGGATTGACCAGTTCGCCGGCCAGAATATCCTGTTCCGTTATACGGGCAAGCAGGATTTCTTTTTCGTCTTTGCGGGAGCGATCATAGATGATATAGATGGTTTTGTCTGAGTGTTGGGCCGCATCGGGATAAGAGACCAAATCACGCCCGTCAAGCAGCAGTGAATGCGGCCAGGTTTGGCCGTCATCGTCAGAAAGATAAGCGGTCAGATCCGTTCGGGTGGTTTTCTGGCGCAAGGGGCCATGTTTTATGAGCAGAAGGCGGCCGGAGCTCAGCCGGCGGATGAAAAAACGCGCACTCGGGTGGGCGATCTCAGCGGGCCGGGGAGCGGACCAGGTGCGTCCCAAGTCGGTTGAGGTGGATTGGCTTATGCCATCTAGAGTTCTGATCAGAAGCCAAAGGGAGTGGTCCCGTCGCTGCACCACCATGTGTTCGTCGGCGGCGCGGTGGGTGTCATCCGGCCCCAGGGGAACCTCCGGCCCTACCATAAGTGTAAAGGTTTTACCTTGATCGGAGGTTGACCAAAGATTGGAGCGGACTTCCTGGGGCAAGACTTTCCCTTGCTTGATCATGGCTTCCCAAGGCTGATGATTCCACACGGCGATAGGAAAAAGCCATTGGCCGGTGTCGGTGACCGTGGGTTTGTTCATCATAATGCCGTTAGCGATGCGTTTGGGGGATGTCCACGTGGGCGCCGGGTCGGTTGGATTATGGGTGCGCAGTGACCAGACGCCGGCGCGGCCATCGAAATGATTGAAGCTTTGGGCCCAGGTGAGCCAGAGGCAGCCGGTCGGATCCATCCAAAGGGCGGGATCAAAGGCGCGGGTAGGGCCTGGAGGATCAATCACAAGGATGGGTTCGGACCAGGAATGGCCTTGGTCAGAGCTGGTAACGAGTAACACGTAGTTATCGGGCCCTTCGATATGTTGACCGGGTTTACTCGGGCCACCCGAGTACCATGCCGCCCAAAGGCGGCCGTTGGGGGCGACTTCAATGGCAGGGATGCCCTGCCAGAGACGCGTATCGGCGGCATAGGCCGGTTCCGGTGAAAAGTTGACTTTCGGGGGATTTAGTGAGGCATCAGGCGAGTCCGTTGGATATGGAGGAGCACCCCACGAGATCGATGCGGTTAATAGAAGAACTAAAATTATGCGGATAAAACTCTTCATGATTTAACTCTCTTTAGCTTTAATCAGGCGCATTTTAATCTGAAGCGCAACGCTTTAGGTTAAGAGCAGCCCGCCTCTGGCGGGCTGGGATTTATCGCTTTTGCCTCAGAGCACGATAGGCGAGAGAACAAGGCGGTGAGGTTCACCGCCCCGTGCTCGGAGGTTCTGACGGCGCTCGGGTCGCTTCCCAGCGTGGCCCTATCCTCCGCCAGACAGGCATCAGTATAGCGTCCCGCGGCCGGTATGTCCCGGCCAAAGAAATACCCATTGTCGCGGGTATCCGATAGAGTTTGATTGGAAACGTTAAACTTCTATACGGAGTCGGACAATGGGCTATGGCCATCTTACCATTGATGAGCGTGAAATCATCTTGAAAATGCGGAGCCAACAGGAAAGCCTGCAAGCGATTGGCGAGCGGCTGGGCCGCAGCAAGGGGACGATCAGTCGGGAACTGTCGCGTAATGTCAGTTCGACCCATGATTACAAGGCGCACCTGGCCCAGCGGTACTATGAAAAACGACGCCGGGCGTCCAAGTGGCCCTATCGTCTGGAAGGCGATGCCTGGTTGTGCGGGTACGTGCAAGAAAAGCTCAAGCAATGCTGGTCTCCCGAACAAATCAGCGGCCGCTTGCACAAGGATCACGATATGGATATAAGCCCTGGAACCATCTATAGTTGGATTTATCGTAATCGGTCCGAGGGCGGCGTGTTTTACCGGTATTTGCGGCAAAGCCATCGGCGGCGGCGTAAGCGGCGCGGCGGTGAAGACCGGCGCGGCCAGATGCCGGGTCGCCGGATGATTGACCGGCGTCCCCAGGTGGTCCATGAGCGTCAGCGGATCGGCGACTGGGAGGGCGACACCGTCGAGGGCCGCAAAGGCAGCGGGTTTATCGCCACCCACGTCGAGCGGAAGTCGCGCTATACGGTGGCGGTGAAAGTGGCGGATAAATCGGCCCAAACCGTCACCCGGGCCACGCTGTCGGCGATGAAGAAACTGCCGCCGGCGAAGGTTCGGACGATGACGTTTGATAACGGCAAGGAGTTTGCGGGCTTTCAGGAATTGGAGCGTGGCCTGGCGATGCGGAGTTATTTTGCCCGTCCCTATCATAGCTGGGAGCGCGGCGCCAACGAAAACACCAACGGCCTGCTGCGTCAGTTCTTTCCCAAGGGCATGGACTTCAGCATGATTGACCAAACGCAGGTTGACAGAGCACAGGATTTATTGAATAATCGACCGCGAAAATGTATAAACTATCGGACCCCGGCAGAGGTCTTTTGGAGCAAACCTAAGCGTTGCGCTTCAGATTGAAATTTGCGTCGGCGCATTACAAAACTTACAATCACTCCTGTACTGACGCCGCCGACCAGGGCCAAAAAGACCATCCATGAGATGCCGATATGGAAGATTTCGAAATATCCTATCGCCACGGCGATAGCGACGCTGGCGGCCCCGCCGGCAAGAGCGCCGATGGTGTTGGCGAAGGGGACGAATAACGCCAGGAAAAACAAGACAAACAACGGCCCCACGAACCAGTTGACCCTGTTCGACTTATGATGGGACACTAGTGAATCTCTTGCCAGAATAAAGCGATCATCCTATATTTTCTTTTTGGGACAAGTTGAGTTTAATTCTTTGACACAAAGCTTGCGCACCTTCCATAAGAATCCGTAATGTGGCGGCATATCCAAAAAAGCGATATCCCATATTCATCATCTCCGATAACAATTCCAATTGACTAATATGCCGTCCGGCCACTTTACCATGACGGCGACAGGATTCGCCCACTTTTGCGATTATTTTTTTCATCTCATAATGTTGACTGTCGCCTGGACATCCTAATTCTACACTTAAATCATCCGGTCCCACATAAAGCATATCTACGCCATTTGTAGAGGCAATTTCATCGATAATTTCAACCGCCTGGCGAGTTTCGATTTGAATCACGGTCATCAAATTGCGATTAGCTTGCTCAAAATATTCTAATTTGTCGCCTGGAGGATTAAAACGAGTATGTGGTCGAAG
Organism: Sedimentisphaerales bacterium; assembly: GCA_016933395.1. Classification (GTDB taxonomy): domain Bacteria; phylum Planctomycetota; class Phycisphaerae; order Sedimentisphaerales; family SM23-30; genus JAFGBA01. The sequence goes on from JAFGBA010000041.1 coordinate 3,998, forward strand.
CATATGAACACCACGGCGCCCCATAGGTTGATATTTTGTTGCTTCGACGGCCAAGCGAACATCGTCCAGAGTTTGAATCTGCGGAAAAATAATCCCTTCCGCCCCTGCGTCCAGAGCCTGAGTTATTTTAGCCCGATCTTTACAGTCGATACGAACAAAGGGGCAGATACCCGCATGTTTGGCTGCATCAATCAAAACGCCCATCTCACTCATACTGTAGCATCCGTGCTCACCATCTAACATAATGAAATCCAATCCGCTATCGGCCAATGCATATGCAACGCCAACTGCTTTTAATTCAACCAGAAATGTACCGAATACCGATTTCTCTTCTCTTATTTTATTTCTTAACTGTTTTATTAATTCCATTTTATTCTTTTTCCATATAGATTAATATTGGCCTGTTTCTCGGGCCGCCTTGAGCATGGCCTTGACATTTGCCAACGGCGTGCCTTTTTCCAGGAAATCCGAGCACGAAAAGATGTAACGGCCGCCGGGTTTGCCGATTTCCACGAGAGCGCGAGTCTTTTGGGCGACTTCATCCGGTGTGGCGGTCTTTAGAAAATGAATCTGGTCCAGATTGCCCAACAAACACATCGACTCGCCGAAATAGGCCTTGGCATCACGAAGGTCATTGTCTCCGGCGGGAGCTTCGGAGACGGTTTCCCATAGAGTAAAGGCCATTCGCCGGTAATTCGGATATAAATTTTTCGCACACCCGCAGTTATGATAAATCGTAAAGGTGTCCTGGGCGTGTATGGCGTCGATGATGGGTTTTTCAAAAGGCTCGATGTGTTGGGCGAAAAAGTCCGAACCAAATAACGCGCTATTGGCGATGTTGCCGGAAACGCCCACGCACTCCACTTCCGTCTGGGCCAAATGGGTGTTGTATATGACCATTTGCGCCGACAGTGTTCCCATCAACGCCTGGTATAATTCCGGAGCGTCAAACGCATCCATCATCAGGGCTTCTATATTGCGGTATTCACTGGCCATGTTATATACGCCGCACCAGCCCCAGGGGGCGGCAACGCCATGTTCGCCCAGGGCCTGGCGCCATTGGGCGGCGACGGTTCGCATTTCGGCGATGGATTCAGCGTCGATAGCAGGGAGAAACTCCAGAAAGATTTCAATATCCTCATGGGTCTTCAGAAAATATTCGTGCGTGGATAAATGCGTCCCGCTGCCGGCGACGCCGACATCGGGGCCGACCTGAACCTGGGTGAGTGTTTTTTTAGGGGTCTCGATGGTCCGACGTACGTACACCTTGCCGTCCCGGGTGTAACGGTCCTCCTCAAGAAGCCAGTTGGGAAAACTCTTGCGTAGAAAATGGGGAAACACAAAGTTTTTGGGTTTGGCGATAAGGTCAAAATCCAGCGATTGGGCCAGTTCCAGCGTGTCATAAACGCGATCGACGCTTGATTTTTGAGGATAGTAATATGACAGGTATTCATCCTGCACAAAAGGACTAACCGGCACTCGATCAGGTAACCTGCCGGATAATGTCAATAGCAAACGTTCTCTTGAACCGATAGACATGGCCAAAACCTCAGTGAAAAGCAAACCTATTTAACGTATAATGGCGAATACGGTCAAAATCAGTCCCAAGACACACAGACAACCGACAATAAAACCAATAATCGAGGTGCGCGTGGGGATGGGGATTTCGAAGCTGCTGTTGGGGAACATATTGCGCCGCAGCGGCGCGGTGACGTCGACGGGCAAGCGGCAAGGAGATGAAAAATTCCTGCATGGTCAGCAACCAAGCGGCTCCGGCAGCGTGCGCAAAAAAAACGTTGTTTTTTGTACGCCTTTTTTCGAAAGTACAATCTGCACCGTTTGTCGGTTTTAAGCACATATTCGAAGCCTTTAAGGTCCATGGGCGCCATCTTACATGGAGATATTTGGCGCCAAAAGCTTTATAATTACCTAGATTAAAAATCAGGAATCTAATGAAGAAGTAAAGGGTTTTCGAAACCGTTCATCAACTTCATCTGTTTTGTGGTGAAAACGGATTCTCCTGGGTTCGGTCGAAGGTTCGGTTTCCAGCCACGTACACACTATTTCTTTTGCCAGCAATTCGCTGGTAGACCGAAGTCCAAGAACAAGTATATTAGCGTTATTGGCCAACCGGGATATTTTAGCCGTGTATTCATCCACACACAAGGCGGCTCTAACGCCGGGTACTTTGTTGGCTATAATAGTAACCCCTGTACCTGTGTTGCAAAACAATATGCCTTTTTCACATTCCTTGGATGAAACTTTCTCTGCGACCTCCAGGGCTGCATCGACATAATCTGCCTGCTTGCCGGCCAGGGCGCCGCATAATATTAACTCAAATTTTCTTTCAGTCAATATCTTACAAACAATATCGCTCAAATGAGTTTGGCTGTCGCCGCCGATTGCTATTACCATATCTTGTACCTCTTCATAGACTTTAACTCGTGTCGTTTATACAGAAAAATATTCCCGAAATGTTTTAATGGTTTTCTCTGCCGCCGTAACTGAATCTGGATGAGGCAACGCTTCAGCAGAAAGGTACCCATTATACTTTATCTCTCGCAAAGCCTGGCGAATCTCAGCATAATTGATATGCCCATTTCCTGCCGGACCGCGATTACTATCAACAAAATGAATATGGCCAATATAATGTCCCACCGCTTTAATCGTTTCATAAAATGAGGATTCCTCGATATTCATATGAAACAAATCCGCTAATAATTTTATGTTGTTTGTTTCTAATGATCCAATAATCTGAGCACCTTGTTCAAGTCTATTAATAAAATTTGTTTCGTATCGATTTAACGGCTCTAAAATAAGTGGGACGCCATGTTGTTCGGCCAGGGGGCCAAGCTCATTTAATCCTTCTCTTAGCCAGGCTTCAGCTTTAGTTCGCTTCAGCCAGTTAGGTATAACACCCTGGATGGAGCCAATAATTGCCATACCGCCAAAGCAGCCGGCTAATTCAATATATTCTGCAATATATTCAATGGCTGCTCGACGTATTTCCACGTTCGGATCTGTTAAACTTAATTTATTGATAATAAATCCCGCACCTGTTCCCATTGCGGCCAGGTGTAAGTTGTTTTCAGATAAAATATTGCTAAGAATATTTCGATCTATAGCATGTGGATTGCGTGTAAAAATTTCGACGGCATGATATCCCAACTTCGATGCCAGGCGAGCGTTTTGGGCCAAATCTTCCCATAATACAAACGGTCCTGCTCCAAACTCAGGGACCAAAGATATCGTAACGCATGGTTTTATCATTGTATGTGTCCTTTGTGCATATTTAAGGCAATACGGTACCGGACACCCTGGAATCATTCTTCCTTTTTCTGTCCGGTATAATCAAACTGGCTAAATAGCCAACGGTAAATGAAACGAAATTGGCTAACGGCCAGATTAACCAGATATGAAGAGGAAATTTTATTGACTGAATGATGTCTTCAGATATGTTCAATCCAAGACTACTGTTGAGTTTGGTTAACACGATATCGAGAATTCCCCATGCCGAAAGCAACACGCCGCAAGCCAGACCAATATATACGCCTGTTGCATGAGCTCTTGGCACAAAGAATCCAAGTAAAAATAATCCCAGAAGCCCGCCTCCGATAATAGAAAATACCGTAAAGTAAAATTTCAATGCCTCTTCTACACCCAGCAGAAATATCAAAGCTAACACAACACCGATTACACCCCAGAAACACGAAAGGATTTTTCCTAAAAGTAGCTGCCGACGATCATCGGATTGTGGGCGAAAGTGAATATAAAAATCCCGTATCGATACCATCGCCATGCTGTTGATCGACGAATCTAGCGTTGACATCGCTGCAGCACACATCCCGGCCAACACTAATCCCGTCACGCCGGCCGGCAACCGGCTCATGACAAAATAGGGGAACACTTGGGTCTGCTGTGCCCGGATATCAGACGGCAAGGCATCAGTATGTATTTGATAGTATGCATATAATAACGTACCAATCAATATGAATAACGTCCATGTAATAACACAGTGAATTGCACTAAGCCAAACAGCTTTCTTGGCTTGGCGGTCAGAAGAAACCGCCAAATATCGCTGCACATTCTGTTGTCCGGTCGTATAATTGTTCATATATTGAGTCAGACCGTATAGACCGGTTACCCATATAGTGGCTTCCTTTAAATTCAACGACCAGTCCACCATCGTAAATTTATGAGCATCATTGGCGACCTGGAATAATTGACTCGGATCCTGGTCCCCGCCAAACAACAGGATTACCAAACAGATCACACCTCCGCCGAACAAGGTGACGGACTGCATCACATCCGTCCAGATGACGGCTTCCAGGCCGCCCAGCATTGTATAGAGAATTGCGATAATCCCAGTGATAATAACTATCGAGGAAGCAGACCACCCCGTCATCGCATTAACGGCCATTGCCATCAAAAACAAGACCAGACCGGTTTTAAACAGATGGGTTATAATAAAAAATACGGATACATAGCATCGAGCCCCGTAACCAAAACGAGTTTCCAAAAACTCATAGGCGCTCATCCGAATAGTTTTTCGGTAAAAAGGAATGACGAAAAAACTAATAAATATCATCGCGAAAGGAAGCATCAGATGTACGCCATGCGGCTTCCAGTCCCCGCCAAACCCTTGGCCGGGAATGGCAATGAAGGTGGCGGTGCTGATGGATGTCCCAAAAAGCGATAGGCCGACAGCCCACCAGGGTAAGGACCGGCCGCCGATAAAATACTCCTGCGTATCACTCTGACGTCGTGAAAACCAGAAACCCAATATCAGGACAACACTCAAATAAAGGGCCAGTAATATCCAATCGATTAATACCATTATATTCCTTTTTTCATAAGTCTTTAATTGTTTGATCGATAATAACGGCCTCTTTTCAGATATAATTCGAAGGCTTCCCTGCTCATATCCGCGGGTATGCCACCTTCTGAACGCATGATAAATCCACCGTGGCGTGCACCACAGGCAAGCGTTTCCTTGAGATGCATCTCCAAGTCATTTAGTGTCATGCGGCCGATAAACTTGCTGATTCCGCCGGCAATGACCATGCGTCCTCGGCAACGAGGCAGCAGGTCATTCAAATCTATTCCGTCACCAGGGCCAAGTGGATCCATCATATCGATTCCCGCGTCCATTAAATCGTCAATAATGGGTAAGAGGTGGCCGTGCGAATGGACATGGAGAAACGCATTATGCTTGTGGCAGAGTTCTGCCAGACGCGCATGCCAGGGCTGGATGAACTGCCGGTACATAGCCGGTGAAATAAGCAAACTGTTCGTGGAACCGAGATCATCACCGATAAAAATACCATCTGCACCCAGGTTCAAAATTTCACCGGCGCAGGCAACCGTATAGTCTCCAACGCGTCGGATAATTGCCTCGGCGTATTGTTTGTTGGTCGCCATGTCTATAAGCAAGTCCTCAAATCGACGGAAAAGATAATGCGCACCAGAAAAAAAACCGTGAAGTTTCACTAATGTGAAATACCCCTGTGCCTTGAAGAAAGCGATATCTTCGCCGGTTTTCCTATAACGTTCCAGATCAGATGGATCCGGCATGTAGATGTTTTCCGGGTCGCCACCGTCGTCCAACGGCAGAGCGAGCGGCTCGGTGCAAGCAGGATTCGTCATGTACCGCCATACGGCGCCGTTTTCATAACGAACGATTTCCTCGTTGTCTGCCTTTGCGATTGTCTCAATGCGCAACCGAGCATTCCCGGCTTCGGCGATGTCTCTGTCCAGAAACCGGAGCATCTTGATCATCTGTGCCGGATTACGCCGTTGGGCAGGTCTAGTCCCACGGGCAATTAATCCGGCATAAGCAGGGATGAACTTATTCTCGGCGTCCAGATCACCAAAATCTTCGAAGAACGGGATCCGATCCGGCTGTTCTCCGCGTAAAACGGACAAGACTCTATCCCTTGGCTTTATCATTTGCATCCCGGTATTTTTCATTATTCCAGCTTACATCGTTAAAATTAGTGATCAGAATTTTTCCGATACTTGTTAGACTTTTCGAGTAAACAAGCGAAATCAGAAACTATCTTCCCGGCAGCGTCGGCAAACATTCTCAAGTCACAGCCAATACCGAAAGAATCGAGTTTAGCCGAGGCGGAAAAGCGTTCCCGCGATGTAGCGGATCGCGTCCGTGGACGTTTTACCAGGCGTATTATAGTAATACGCGGCAAAGATGCGGCCGTCTTCGAGTTGACAGGCGACCGGGTATCCGAAGTCCCAGCAACTGCACCCGCCGCGGCGAATTACGAACTCTTCACTCCAGGTCTTTCCGCCGTCGGCGCTCGTCGTGCCGCCTATGCCGTAGGGCGCCCGGCGGCGTGCGAAGAGGACCAATATCCGGCCATCGGCCAGCAGCACGGGCCAAGGGGAGCGATAGAAGTTGCCTTGGGCTTGTTTGTCCACCGGCTGCCAGCAGTCGATGCCCTTGCCCACAATCGGGGCGGGGTCACCCCACGTATGCCCTCCGTCCGCGCTGTCGCACACGCAGATAGCGTCCTTCAGACCATCGACTTGATAGCGGTCACCCTCGTAGTTCTGGGGAACGGTGAGGTGTAACGCGTAGCACTGAAGCCGGCCGTCTGGCAGCAGGAGCAGCGCGGCATAGGTGATCCGCCCCACACCCGAAAGATCCTTCACCACGTCACACCGATATTTCCACGAAAGCCCGTTGTCGGTCGAGGCGTAGATTGCCGGATTGCCGCCGGGCACTCCGACACTCATAGCGGCCAGCAGGGTCTTGCCGTCGGGCATACGAATCACCGGGGGGCAGTCCTTATGCACGTAGCCGGCCGGGCCGTCGGGAGATTCGACAATCGTCGGCGCCTTCTCCCAAGTGTGCCCCTTGTCCGCCGACCGCAGCGCGAAGCA
>JAFGBA010000292.1 GCA_016933395.1 Sedimentisphaerales bacterium
ACCACCACGGCGTCATCCCAGGGTTCAAGCTTTAAAGGTTGATACGTCCATCCGCCCAGGTCAAAGGTGAAGTCGCCATATTCCACCAAGACCTGGCCTACCTCATAATCATCATCGAAATCAATCTGCATGGTCCCAAACAAATCAAATATTGCCGTGTCGGCGGCGCCGGGAACCTGCCGGGGCGACCAGTTCAGATTCACGCCGTAGGTTCCACCCAGAGGATTGTCCCAATAGATAATATCACCCCAGGCGCACCCCGTAAAAACCATTACAACGATTAACCAGACAAGACCTGTTCGTTCCGTTTTCATTTCCAGAACCTCCTATAAACCCAAACAAAAACCGACCAAAACCAAAGATGAAGTATATCAAATATATTAAGAAAAAGCAATAAAAAAACAAGACGAGTTACAGGAATACCCTCATTCGAAAGCGGCTTCGATAACCGCCTTGCCCGCCCCAAGCCGTCGCATGTAACGTCGTGGCAACTAATAAGTATACGTTTCCAGCCAGGCTTCGCAGAAGGCGGCTAGGTCGAGGATGTTAATCATATTGTCATTGACGCCGATGTCGCAGCGTTCATCGTAGTTCGGCTGGCCGGATGATGTCTGCCACGCGGCCGAGAAGATGGCGAAATCCGTCAGGTCCACATCGCAACTATTCTCAAAGTCTGCGGGAATGGGCGTAGCGGGAACTTGCCCGATAATTTCGATATTGGGCACGAACGGCGCCGAAAAATAGCCGCCCATTTCATAAGCTGTCCATGTCAACGGATCACCGTGCGTATTATCGGGTGCGGCCAGAATCATGGAACGAGTCGCCGAGGTAGTATAAATCATACAAGCCCCATCCGTCGCGGAATAGGTGGTGTTGTTGAAACTAAAATCGACCATCAGGTTTTGCGTTCCGTCATAATCAAACGGCATGGTAAACGTAAATGTCCGCCACCCCGTCGGTGTCGGCGACATGGTTCCCTGGTAACACATCGTCCAACCGCTGGTCTGCCAGAACGTCGTTGGATTCGTCAAACTACTTAGGGTCGTATGTTTCATGCGGATAGTCCAGTAATTGAGCGTCTGCCCCGGTGCGATATAGACATCGACGGCCAAACCGGTAATTCGCTGAGCACCATTAAGCTCGCTGGCCAGATACACCGATTGACAGCGATAATCCACATAGGTCGTCTCAAACAGGAAATAGCTGTATGAATTCGAGTCGGGATCAACAATCATGGATAGCTCATTTTCCACATCCACCGTTATGGTGGCGACATTGGAGTCGCCGCCTTCGGGAGGCGTGCCGCCGTCGTTGGCTTTGAATGTAAAGGTGTCTTCTCCGGCGAAGTAGGGGCAGGCGGTGTAATCGACCCCGTTGCCGCCCAGCAACAGCGTGTAAGGCGCAGAGGTGATCTCCAATCCGGAGTTGGGGTCGGCAAGTTTACCATGGCCCGGCAATGAGGTGATGATGTAGGTTAAACTTCCAGGCGGATCGGGTTCGCCTTCATCACCCGCCAATAGAGTAATGCGCTCGGTGTCGCCGGCGAAGGCGTTAGCGCTTCCGTTATAGGCGATGGGCGGCGAGGCGTTGGTCGCCGCGAAATTCACATCCCAGACATTGCCGGAAGTTGCCTCGTAATCTTCCGAATGGCCCGTGGTTTTGGTTTGCGAGTTGAAGAGATATCCCTCTTTTTCAGCGGTTATGTTATACGTGGTGTTGGGATCCAGATACACCAGGGCGTAAATACCCTTATCGTCAGTAGTGTCCTGAGCGTATTCGGTCAGGCCGATTTTGGCCTTTACGGTTGCGCCCGTCAGCGGATAACCGGCCATATCGGTGACGCGCCCACTGATGATCTCACCGTCGCCGGAGATAAACACGTTGTAAACACAACCGTCGACGGAATCATAATCATAGCTGCCGGTATCGATGTCGGGTAAGTTATACCAGGCATTGTCGCTGCCGTACCAGCCCAGGTTGAGATGATGATAAAGTGTCGCAAGATTATAGCCATAACCATCGGCAAGAACGGCGTGTCCGCCGCCGGGTCGACTAACGCCTAACATTACCGGTAATCCGGCGTCCAGATTGGGATTGATCATGCCGTTGAGACCCGGCCCGATGTTGTTATTGTTATTCCAGCCGAATATGCCGTTGCTGTAACCAAAGATATTGATCAGAGCGTCCCGGGCGTCGTCGCTGCCGGCGCCGGAGCCGCCGGCGGTGTAATTCATGCCGGCGCATATACCAGCATCGTAACATAAAGCGCCTATGGCCTGCCGTTGGGTCTCGGTAATATTTGAATTTGGGTCCAGAGGCATCTGAGACCAGTTATACGGTCCGCCATAACCGTCACCGCCGCGGGTATAAGCGCTATAGGGGACGCCATTGACGGAATAGTTTTGCAGGGTTTGGCCGATGCCCGCGGTAGGATGCTGGTAATAGCGCATTAACTGCGCCATCGCCGTCGCCACGCAGCCGCTGGGGTAATAATAAGGCGTATAGTAATTGTAACAATATTGGCCATATTCAGTTTCCTGCCCCCATTCGCTTTGTGTCAGTGGTGCTACGCGGACATCATCAATGCTGCTTTCACCGGCGGGAGCGGCGAACTCTTCCTCCTCCGCTGCGGCCAGCAACTGCACCCATTTGTCCGATGGTCCCGCCGCGGCAACGTCTTCTTCATTGCTAGCAGCCAAACGTGCCGCCAGGTCGCTCCGCAACAGCACCGTCAACGGATTGTCAGGTGAAGGATCATATTGCCCCGTTGCGCTGAAAGCGATGATTGGTTCCAGTTGATCGTCTGCACTTACCACCACGAAACCTGTCGGTGATAACGTGACAACATGGTATAACGCCTGGCCGGTTTCATTTGAATAGGTATCAGTTGTTCCGACCGTGTTTCCTATCGGTGTTGCCAATGGCTGCGGCGAAAGCTTCAGCCATCCGGCTGCGGCCTGCTGAGCCTGATCGACATCGACCGGTGCTGCACCGACGATTGAAATAAAAAGTACCGCCAGGACCAACGATGTCCCTGGTTTATAGATATACTTTTTCGATGATTGCTTTTTTGTCAATCCCGACATGTCATGCCCTCCTGTAAAAGGGATTTTTCCTCCGATACCCGGACCATAATATTCATATAGGATACTCTTTTTGTTCTTTTTTGCAAGGAAAATTACTTTAAATACCTGTTAGCTACCCTTACTAGCGGAGTTATCTTTTCGCCGCCCTTTGAGAGCCGCCCAGGCGTTGGGAATGGAGCCGTAAATCCTTATATACCAGATGATGACGATGATGATGCCCGCGATGCACAGGCCGTTCCAGACCACCAGCCACCACGGTTTGTACCATGCCCCGGTCTG
>JAFGBA010000293.1 GCA_016933395.1 Sedimentisphaerales bacterium
GTTTCCCATAGGCCCGACTTAACATTACCTTCGGCAAAAACGGCATCAGGAGCCACCATATTGACCCGCACACCATACGGGGCCAGTTCCAGGCTGGCAATTCGACCCAACTGATGACATGCCGCTTTAGTGGCGCTATAAGCGCCAAAACCAGCACTGGGAGAGGGTACATTTTTTGTGCTCATAATGACGATGTCGCCGCCTATGGCCTGGCGGGTGAACAGCCGGGTTAATTCCGCCAGCATCAGGAGAATTCCCTCGACGTTGACTTTTTCGAGCTTGCGGAAGGCTTCCAGGTCCAAATCGGCAATTTTACCAACCAGGGCAATCCCGGCATTGAGTACGGCTATGTCCACTCCGCCCCATTGGGTAATGATGACTTGGAAACCGGCTGTAACAGATTCCTTATTCGTAACATCTATGGGCACGCCGATCACCCGATCACCGCCGATTTTTTGTACATCGGCGACAAATGAATCGAAACGATCACCTGCCAAATCGCTGACAACCAAATGGCATCCTTTTTCCAACAATCCCACGCATACGGCGTAGCCAATGGCCCCGGCCGCACCCGAAACCAGCGCCACTTTATCTTTCAAAGGCCGGCCCAGTTGATCCGACGTGGAACATTGTTTCATCGTAACTAAACCAACAATATTTATCTCTGTCGGCTTAACCTGATGTTTCTTTTGATATGCCTCCACCTCCTGGCGGATAAACTCACGCAGGTTAGCGTCATTTTCGCCGCGATCTTCGGGTAGATTATCAATTTGCAATGCCACTGCGCCGGCAGTAGAGGTTTCATCACAACGAAACCGGGCCGGGGCGAACGGCATATCTTCGTTTCCGGTTGATTCCGCCAGCATACCACGGATTATGGGAGCAATTTCTGTAAGAGTTATCGTTTTATTCATGGAATTTATCGTTTTTTATAAATTTTGCAGTATTTCGAGCATAAAACGGGCATTTTCTAGCGGGGCTTTGCCGTCGAAAACCGCACTGCCGGTTACAATGACATCGGGACCCAAAGCGGCAATATCAGCTATGTTATTACGGGTAATACCACCATCGAGACAAATAAGAATGTCCCTCTGAGCAGCGTTAAATATAGCTTTAAGTTGCTGAAGTTTATACCGCGTTGCCGGGAAAAAACCCTGTCCGCCCCAGCCGGGGTTGACGGCGAGAAGGGTGACCATATCCACCTCATCCAACAAGGGTATAATGGATTCGATGAACGTGCCGGGGTTAAGGACGAGGCCGCGAAGGATGCCGCGGGCGGGGTCGTTGACATTTTCCATGGCCGCGAGCATTTGGAGGGAGCGATGGATGTGGCGCGACTCGACAGGGACGGAGACGATATCAGCACCGGCTTTGATGTATTGCTCGAGCTTATCGAGGGGTTCATCAATCATCAGGTGGACGTCTTTTAAGAGAGGCGTCTTGATGGCCTTGATAACCGGCGGGCCCAGGGTCATCATGGGGCAGAAGCAGCCATCCATGACATCAAAGTGCAGGAGGGTAACACCGGCCTGCTCCATGAGGGCGAGGTCAGCGCCGAGGTTCATCCAATCGGCCGTCATCACGCCCACGCTGATGGTGGGCGCGATGGCTTTGATTTGTTTAAACAATGTGCCTGCGGCCATTATTTGCTTTCTTTTTTGAGAGTGTTATAGAGATCGAAGGCATCTTTGGGCTTCATGTTTTCATGCACGACCTTGCATACGGCCTTCATCATGGCCTGGGGGGCGTCGCTCTGGAAGATATTGCGGCCCATATCCACGCCCGCAGCGCCTTCGTTGACGGCGTTGTAGGCCATGGTGAGGGCGTCGAGTTCGGGAATCTTCTTGCCGCCGGCCATGACGATAGGCACCGGGCAACTCGAAGTTACCGAGCCGAAACCTTCGGGAATATAGTAGGTTTTGACGAACTGTGCGCCCAGTTCCGCACAGATACGGCAGGCGAGGCGGAAATAGCGAGCGTCGCGAACCATATCTTTGCCGACGGCGGTGACGGCCATGGTGGGGATGCCGTAACGCAGGCCCTGATCGACCAGTTTGGTCATATTATGCACGGAACGGCTCTCAAATTCGCCGCCGATGAACACCTGCAGCGTGATGGCGGCGACGTTCATACGGATGGCGTCTTCGATATCGACGGCGAGATGCTCGTTGGAGAGTTCTTTGAGAATGCTCGGTCCGCCGCTGCAGCGCATGACGATAGGCTTGGTGAGGGCCGGGGGGACCATCGTGCGCAGCACGCCGCGAGTGAGCATGAGGGCGTCGGCGAGGGGCATCAGCGGCACGATGTTGAGGTCAATCCGCTCCAGGCCGGTGGTCGGTCCCTGGAAATACCCGTGGTCAATCGCCAGCATAACCGTGCGGCCGGATTCGGGGTTAAAAATCCGCGCCAAACGATTCTTCATGCCCCAGTCCAGCGAACCGGCGCCTTTGAGAAAAAAGCCCGGGGTTTCCTGTGGAACATCTTCGTAAAATTGTTTTGCCTCTTTAGGGGCGTCTAAATCAGCCATTTGGTTTCAATCCTTTCCGAAACATAAATCATATTTATTTGAAAACGATATACAATATCACCATTACTACAAACAATAATGCCGCCAAGAACTTGTAATTACCAAATCCCTTCCAACCCGGATCGCGTAAGCACGCCAAGGGATGTTCCCATACCAGTTTGGCGCTGGTCTCGGTGTGAACATGCGGTTTTATCATTGAACCTACTAATAATATTATCGAACACGCTACAAACAGATAAAACGCCATCATCATAAACGGAATGCTATAGTTATCCCAGGCGTTCCAAACCGGAGTCAGGGCGGGAATTTTCTCATTAAGCCAACTAAACATGCCAGCATAATCTTTACACCAATCGACGATAAAAACCACCAGACCTAAAAACGACCCGATATACAAGGCAGCTCGGGCGCCAAATGAAGAAGCGCCCTTCCAAAAAACGCCCCAGAGAAAAACTACCGTAATCGGCGGCGCGATGTAACAAATCATGGCGTTAATGCCTTGGAAGATACTATCAAAACGTCCCAAAAACAGCGACCAGAAAATCGCCACTATCATGGCGATAAAGGTGACGACACGGCCAATAGAAACCAGTTGTTGTTCGGACGTTTTCGGACTGTAGCGTTTATAAATATCATAAGAAAATAAAGTGGCAATGGAATTTAACGCGCCGGATACCGTACTCATCAACGCCGCCAATAAAGCCGCCGCCACGACGCCTTTCAAACCGACCGGCAATAATTCATTAATCAAAGTTGCATAGGTGCCTTCCCCTTTTTCTCCGATTATACTCAAACCATCTGCAGAGATTTTCCCTTGAGCCACCAGCGCCAAACACAAAAGACCGGGAAGCACAAAGATAAATACGGGTAGGATTTTGATAAATCCCGCAAAAATCGGCCCAACGCGCGCGTGATTTTCATCCTTAGCGCCCAACACACGTTGTACAATAGTCTGGTCAGCACACCAGTACCATAAGCCGATAATCGGATACCCCAGGAACACCGAATACCAAGGCAAACCGGAAGCATCACCGGCCGGACGAAGAATGGTCATCTTAATCGGCTCGACCGAATCCACCAATCCCGACCACCAACCCACACGATGAAGCCCAAAAGCAGTTACTAATACCGCCCCAATAATAAGAATCACCGTTTGCAGCGATTCCGTCAATACCACCGCCAACAAACCACCAATAATGGTATAGATACCGGTAATAACAGCGATGGAAACTATACTTACATATATATTTATGTTGAAAAGTCCCTTTAAGACCACGGCCCCGGCGTATAAAGAAAACCCAATATGGATAAAAATGGCGGAAATAATAGAAAGAATAGCTAACCAGTCACGGCAGGCGCGATTATAACGTTTCTCTAAAAAATCCGGCAGGGTGGCGACCTTGGAACGAATATAAAACGGAGCAAAAAACAAGCCTAGTGCTATCAAAGTAAATGCGGCCATCCACTCAAAATTGCCATAGGCCAGGCCGTTATTGTAACCTTCCTGCGCCAAAGATACCAAATGCACCGTGGATATGTTGGTTGAAAAAAGCGCCAAGCCAATTATTGGCCAAATTAAAGAACGCCCCGCGAGAAAATAACCGCCCCCTTCAACACTTTTGCGTCGCGTGCCGGCCCAGCAACCCAGGGCGACAATACCGACCAGATAGACAATAATTACGGCCAAATCAATTCCTGAGATATTCATGGGGCGATCTCCGGCAAAAACCTATATCGATCATTGTCATTTTAACTATAGACTATATGTCGCAGATGTAATGCAAATGCAACATAAAAGTACCGCTCGTTGTTGCCGGTCTCAGTATGCCATCACATCCCTAACCGCCTGGACGATGTTATCCACCTGGGGAATATAGAACTTCTCCATCGGCGGTGAAAACGGCGCCGGCGTATTGGGCGCGGCGATACGTTTAATGGGCGCGACCAGAAGTTCGGCCGCTTCTTCAGCCAGGGTTGCGGCGATCTCGGCGCCGATGCCGTTGCGCTTGGGACTTTCCTCGACGGTTATCACCCGGCCGGTTTTGCCAACCGACGCTTTGACCGTCTCCCAATCAAAGGGAACCAGGCTGCGCGGATCGATTACCTCCGCATCGATACCTTCTTGCGCCAACACTTCCGCCGCCTGCATGCTGCGGTGCATCATCAACAGCGTGGCGACAATGGTCACATCCTTGCCTTCCCGGCGGATGACCGCCTTGCCCAGCGGGACGGTGTAATCTTCGTCGGGAATATCGCTGGAGGCGTCCACCGCGCCGCTTTCCTTGCGCGCGCCCTTGGAGCCGTACAGCAGTTTATGCTCGCAGATAAGCACCGGGTCGTCGCAGCGTACCGCCGTGCGCAAAATACCCAAGGCATCGTAAGCAGTAGCGGGACAGGCGATCTTCAACCCCGGAACCGGAAGAAAAAACGTCTCGATGCACTGTGAATGCTGCGCCCCGCGCCCCGTCACGCCCACCGGCGCCCGTAACACAACCGGCATAGTGAGCTTTCCGCCCGACATGTAACGCAACTTGGCAATGTTGTTGGCGACCTGATCCATCGCGCAAAACAGAAAATCGCTGTACTGCACATCCGCGATCGGTCGCATCCCCATGAGGGCCGCCCCACAGGCGTAGCCAAAAATACCCGCCTCGGAAATCGGCGTATTAAGCATTCGTTCCGGGAATTCCTCCTCCATGCCCAGCGTCACCGTAAACGCCCCGCCCCAACCGCCGGGGATCGCAATATCCTCGCCGATACAAAACACCCGTTCATCACGAATCATCTCTTGGCGTATCCCCTCGCGTAATGCCTCTACTATACTGAGTTTCTTCATAAGTAAACTTTCAACCATCTCCTTGCATGCCTATCCGAGCTTATACATATATCCATGTCTCGACCATAAAGCAGGTTCCGTAGGAACCGGGTTTGCTACTGTTGTCCGCGGCGTTAAAAACGTCTATGACGTCTCAACAAACAAATCTTTCAGAGCGTCTTCCGGATTGGGTTCCGGCGCGCTCATTGCTGCCGTTACAGCATCTTCGATTTCCGTATCCACGGCCTTGCTAATGTTATCAAGCCGCTGCTGTGTTGAGAATCTACCCTGAAAAAGATACTTTTCAAAGCGACCGATGGGTTCACTTGCCAAGGCTTTTTTACGTTCATCTTCGGGCTGATACAGGGCCGGGTCGCGCCGGGAGTGGCCCGTAATACGATACGTCATCAGTTCCAGTAGCGTCGGTCCTCCACCGTTACGCGCTCGCTGAACCGCTACCCGCATGGCCTCATACACCGCCAACGGATCATTTCCATCCACTGTCACACCGGGAAATTTATAAATGGCCGCACGTTCGGCAATGGTTTTGGTTCGCACAACCATGCCGACAGGCGTCGAAGCGCCATATAAATTATTTTCCACCACAAACACCACCGGCAGCGTCCACATCGCCGCCATATTCAGCGCTTCATGAAAAATACCTTCGTTGACCGCGCCATCGCCCATAAACGATACCGCGACGCGCTTTTGGCCGCTTAGCTTGAACGCCAGCGCCGCTCCACCCGCCACGGGAATATTGCCGCCTACAATGGCAATCGCCGGTATGACGCCTTTGCTCATGTCCCCCATGTGCATGGATCCGCCCTTGCCTTTGCAGCAACCCGTCACTTTACCGAACAGTTCCGCCATCATTTCCTTCACCGTCATGCCTTTGGCCAGACAATGACCATGCGGCCGATGGGTGCTCGTGATGACATCATCTTTTTCCAGGGCCGCACAGACGCCTACCGCACAGGCCTCCTGTCCCTGGCATTGGTGAATCGTACCGGGCATGATGCCTTCGAGAAACAGGTATTTAACCCGTTCTTCGAAACGCCGTATGGTCAGCATTCGCCGGTATAAATCCAGGAGAAATTCCGTTGTGTATTTTCCGTCACTCACAGGGTTTCCATAACCTCCTTGACCCCCGACAAAAATTGCGCCGCGTCCCTTCCGTTGATAAACCGATGATCGACAGTCAGGATGGCTTGTGTTACCTTATTGACGCCGAAACAATTATCCGCCTTAAACGCCACTTCGTTTTTAATGGCGCCGATGGTTAAAATCGCGCCTTGTCGGGGCGGTATAATGGCGGTAAATGAATCGATGGGCAACATGCCCAGATTGCTGATGGTAAAGGTGGCCCCGCCAAGTTCTTCCAGCGTCAGTTGATCGTTTGCCGCTCGGGCGGCGAAATCTCGCACTTGTCGATCAATTTCTTTCAGCGATTGCTGATCGGCATTTTTAACCACCGGTAAAAACAATCCCTTTTCACCACTTACAGCAACAGCTATATTAACTCCCCCGACAGAAACCAGGGCGTCATTTTCATAATAGCATTGAAAATTTGGATGCTCCCGAATGACCTGTGCTGCGGCATGCACGAATATGGCGTCGAAAGCAATTTTCCTCGCGCCGCCTTCTTTTTCCCGCAAAGCAATGGCCTGATTCATGTTTATGCCGGCCCACAGGCTGATAGGCACTACCTCGCGCCAACTGGTGGAAATGGTTCGTGAAACACTAAGTTGATTCTTGGTTAAATTCAGCTTTTGCGCCGCCATCGCGGACGCGACTATTGAAGCTTTTTCCACTTTAGGCGCATCCTTGGCCTGGAGCACATCCGAACGAGTAACCTGCCCGCCCGGACCGGTGGGTGTTACCTGATTCAGATCGATTCCCAGCCGCTTGGCCAAATTTACTATCATCGGCGATGCTTTCACTTCACTATTAGCACCCGCTGATGTCTTTGTGTTCGCAGCAGACACAGGTTTATGCTCCTGAGTAGTTTCAGCCGAGACGACCCCCTCAATAACTTCGCCCTTCCGGCCTACATAAGCAACCACATCACCAACCTCGACTGTACTACCTTCAGCCGCCACTTGACGCAGTAGTACACCTTCGGCAATGGATTCCAACTCACTGGTTGCCTTGTCTGTTTCCACCTCACAAAGCGGTTCACCTCGTTTAACCGAATCGCCTTCGGCCTTGAGCCAGCGCACCACGGTCACCTGGCTTACGGCCGTCCCCAAATCAGGCATGCGAATTTCCCTGGGCATCCTCAGTCAGCCTTTCTCAGTATTACTTGCCTTCCATAAACTTCAACACATCTTCCGCTGCGGGGATCCCGGTGTTGCAACCGACAGAACCCACGCAATGGGCCGCCACCGCATTGGCGAAACGCGCCCGCTTTTCCATGGGCCATTCTTGCATAGTGGCGTAGATGAAGCCCGCCATAAATGCATCCCCCGCGCCGGATGAATCCACCGCCTTAACCGGATAAATTGGAATACGGTGTGTCCGCCCATCTCCACGAACAATACAACCTTCCTTACCTAGTTTGACGCCCACAACGCCAATACCCAGGTCGGAGAGGACATCCAGTATTTCTTCGGGAACGGTTTTACCGGTGATCATTTCCGCTTCCTCGATACTGGGAATAAACACATCCAGATAAGGAGCACACGGTTCGATTAAAGCACGACAATCGGCATCAGGATTGTACACCGTATCCAAAAATGTCATAACACTCCGTTCCTTTGCCCGGCGCAATAGATTGGCGGTCGGCTCACCGTCCATCTTGGGCATCACAAACGAACCACCGATATGTAAAATCCGGGAACGGTCCAGCAACATATCAGGAATATCTGTATCGCGTAAAAAGGCATTGGCCCCAAAATGATGAAAATAACGCCGCTGTCCGTCCGATCCGATCATTACAAACGTATAAGAAGTGGCGACGTGTTCGATCTCAAGAACGGCAGTAACATTGAGTTTTTCTTCAAACATGCGTTTTTTGACAAAATGCCCTGCGCCATCCGTGCCGACGCAACCGCCGATGGTTATGTTCAGCTCACCTCGTGACAAACGCACTAAATCCACGCCTGTATTGACGGCACAACCGCCAATATGATGCTCCACCTGTTTGAATGTCACCAACCGACCCCAATCGGGAATCTCATCTATAGGTTTGCCCATAACGTCGTAAACGATAATTCCCACGCACAATACGTCAATGTCTTTGTTTATTTTTTGATCGCTCACTGATGCACCCTTATTCTAAAGTTAAAAACTTATTCTTTCTTCTGACTATCCGTCGCAATGATTGCTTTACTAATCTTGACCGTCCAGGCATCCCGACAATAGGGATATTCGCCACGGATCGAAGAGGCAATGCTATCAGGAATATAGACCAATACGCCGTTCCCTTGTTTTTCCCATTTCAACGGTAAATTTCTTCCCAGCAACGTCACTTCCGCGTCATCTTTGGGTTGAATGTTCGACACCTCAACCCGATAAGGCGGCCGCATTTGGGCAACTTCTGATAAATAAATCAGATAAACCGCATCTCCTTTTCGGGTCAGACACACCTGCCCTTCACGATAGGGAGGGACGGGACGGGCGCCGTGAATCGCTTCGGAATTATATTTCATCCAGTCGCCGACTTCCTTGAGCCGATTCATGGATTCTTCCGGTAATTGCCCCTCAGCATCCGGTCCGATATCAAGTAATAAATTGCCCCCTTTGCAGGTAATTCCCGTCAGCAGATGAATCAGTTCCTGTGAGGGCTTGTAATAATCCTTGGGACTATATGCCCAGTATAAGCCCATGGTAATGCAGGATTCCCAGGGATAATCCGGCGGCGTTATGGGTATATGACGTTCGGGCGTATAATAATTTTCATAACGTCCGCCCGCTCCGCGTTTGACAAAAAGAATACCGGGTTGATACCGTCGGGCCATCTCCAGAAGCTTATCCGTACCCCAATCGTCGCCGGCGCCGCCATCAAGCCAAAGAATGTCAATAGGCCCGTAATGGGTCATCAATTCCTCAACCTGCCCATGCATAAACTCCAGATAGCGCTGCCATTTTTCAGGATATTCCTTGACATCATAGTTGGGACGAAATTCCCGTAAAACCGGCTTATCAGGGTCTTCAAAATCCGCGTGATGCCAGTCGGGCATGGAAAAATAAAATCCCACCCGCAGCCCTTGCTTGCGAAAGGCATCGGCCACGGCCCTGGTAATATTGGACCGTTCGTTGGTGAAAAAAGGACATGATTCATCGGTGATGCAATAATCCGACAGTTTGGTATCGAACATGGAAAAACCATCATGACATTTGGTGACAAAAACAACGTACTTCATCCCCGCATACGCCGCCGCTTCGGCCCATTTATCCGGATCAAATTCCTGGGGATTAAAGGTTTTATTCAAATCAAAAAAATCACGGCAGAAACGGTCAAAATCCTTTCCGCGGTTGACCCAGGCCGGTAGATCATCCGGCCGCGCCCATGGCTGGCTGGGCGTGAGCGACCAGGCAATGCGCGCTCCCCACTGGCTGCACGGCCCCCAGTGAATAAACAAACCAAATTTCATATCCTGGAATTTTTCCAGGTTCTCCAGCACCAACGGATCGGTTTCTTTGTCACCCTGATCGGTTGCCGCAACAACCGTTACCGAAAGAAAGCCCAGAAGCAGGGTAAGCACCAGCGCACTGACGACCTTAAAGCTCAAGTCCCGCTGCTGTAAATAATCATACTGCATGGTAAATTTTATTGGATGATACTGACTACTTATTTTTCGCTATCTGAATGCACGATGGCCTTGCTGACTTTGATGGTCCAGGCATGGCGGCAATAAGGATACTCACCGCGCAGGGCGCACGATACCTTCAAAGGGACCCGAATCAACATGCCGTGTTCGCCGTGGTTTTCCCAGGTGAGTTCAACATCCTCTCGACCCAACAAAGTCACCTTCGCGCCTTCGGCGGGCCGCACACAGGATATGGTCGAGACATAGGGAACGCGGACCTGGGCGAGTCTGGCCAGGTAAATCATATAAACCGCATCGCCTTTACGCGTCAGGCGAAACTGTCCTTCGGCAAAGGGCGCCACCGGCCGCGTGCCGTAAATCGCCTCTCCGTTGTATTTCATCCAGTCGCCGATTTCCTTGAGACGGTTGACGGATTCGGGGGGAAGATTCCCCTGGGCGTCAGGGCCGATATCCAGCAATAAGTTACCGCCTTTGCAGGCGATTTCCGCAATGAGATGGATCAACTCGCGCGCCGGCTTGTAATAATCCCGCGGATTATAAGCCCAGTAGTCACCCATCGTCAGACAGGTTTCCCAGGCATAGGGTAAAGCCTTGTTAGGAATCTGCTGCTCGGGTGTGCGATAGTCTTCATAACGTCCACCCGCTCCGCGATGCACGACGAGGATGCCGGGTTGATGTTTGCGGGCTATGGCGGCGATTTTGTCTGTCTCCCAACCAAGCTCAGGAGCGCCGCCATCGAGCCATAAGACATCCATAGGACCGTAGTTGCTCATCAATTCTTCAATCTGACCGTGGGTGAATTTCAGAAATCGCTGCCATTTCTCAGGCTGTTTCTTGTTGTCATAATTGGTCAAAAACGACCGAAAAGTCGGTGAATCCGGGTCTTCATAATCCGGATGGCGCCAGTCGCATAAGGAGAAATACACTCCCGTACGAAGCCCGTGCTTACGAAAGGCGTCAAGTACGGCTTTGGTAATATTGGCTCGCGGGTTGGTATGGAAGGCGCATGACTCATCGGTGCTGCAGTAGTTTGATAGCTTGGTATCGAACATGGCAAAACCGTCATGGCATTTGGTGACGAAGATAATGTACTTCATGCCGGCATAGGCGGCGGCCTCTGCCCATTTATCCGGGTCAAAATCCTGTGGATTGAAGGTCTTGTTCAGATCGAAAAAATCTTTACAGAAACGGTCATAATCCTTATCGCGGTCAATCCAGGCCTGCAAATCATCCGGACGCGCCCAATGGGCGTCCCGCGATAAAGGCCAGGCAATCCGCGCGCCCCATTGGGTGCACGGCCCCCAGTGAATAAATAAACCAAATTTCAAATCCTGAAATGTCTCCAGATTCTTCAACACCAATGGATCCGTTACCTTTTCAGTATCTCGGTCTGCTCCTTGCACTTCCGTTGTCATAAAGCACCCTGCAATTAAAAATACCAAAGTTGCAACCAATAAACACGTCATTTTTAAAAATTCGACTCGTTTTTTCATCGTATCACCTATCATCATAATACCTTTGCCTTTCGCCATAGAGGGTTTTGATTATCTACCAACATCGCGCCTTACCGGGCGGTTGGATATTCAGTACACAAATAATGCACCGGGGGGCAATCTTCTTCAACCTCTGGAAAACGGCCGGCCGGCATTAAAAAACGATTATCGGTATTATCATCATTCACCTTGGACACCTCGCCGGCCACCAGCATACCCTTGCCTTCCTGCGCCCAGAACTCGTGATACAAGTACGCCGGAACCGTCATGGACTCACCCGGTTTCAACACCACTTCCTCCCCTGCGGCAAAGGTTTTCTTCACCCCATCGAGCGAAACCGTCACCGGTGTATCCGCCAGTTTTTCATCCTTGGTCATATTATGCATCTTGAACACCAGATTCCCCCCGCAGCGATTAATGATATCTTCGGTCTTGTTCCAGTGGAAGTGCATCGGGCAATGCTGGTTCGGTTTCATAATGATAATTTTCTCGCAATAGGTCTTGAGCCCGTATTCCTTCATCGTGGGATGACCGTTGCGAACGGTAAAAACCACCAAGCCGATCTTATCAAACTGATCGGAACCAAAATCAGTTATGTCCCACCCCAACATGCAATCACGAATTTCATCACACTCGCGGCCTTTGCTCTTCCAGTCGTCCGGCGACCAGTAGGCAAAAGGCGGCAGGATGATACTGTATTTTTTGAGTAACTCTTTGGCGTTTACAATCTGTTGATTAATCTCTGAACGTTTCATTCGCGTGCCTCCGAACAGGGGGTTAGAGCCAACCTGGATTATATATTACCAAACCTCACGAATCGACCCTTGAAGCATCAGGTTCGCCTCGTGCCTTCATCGTCCCATATTCGCCCGGTCGGGTCAAGCCTTGCCGCAACAGCCCAACAGGCTTATTCGCTCCAGCACCGCATCCTTAACGGCCTTGCGGCCCGCCACCAGCAAATCTTCTTCGCCGCCCAATCCCAGCAAACGATGCGGATCCTCGCAATTATTGCCAATAGCCTTGCGAATGGCCGCAAGATAACGCTGCTTGATATAGGTGCCGTAATTAAGCTTCACCACCCCCATGCTTATAGCTTTTTTCAATGCACCCGCTGAAATCCCTGTGCCGCCATGCAATACCAAAGGCACAGATACTTCTTTGCGAATGGCCGCCATTAAATCAAAATCCAGGCCGTTGCCGTTGGCGCCATTGACATCAATATGCACGTTCCCCACACTCACCGCCAACAAATCCGCTCCGGTATCTTTTATAAATTTCGCAGCCTGGTTAGGTTCGGTCTTGGCCGTATTCTCATGCGGCAATCCCGCATCCTCCAGACCGCAAGGCAACTCCCCCAACTCAACCTCCACAACCGCTCCCCGGGGATGAGCATAATCAACAATTTCTTGAGTTAATTTCTGATAGGCTTCCATGTCGCCCGACGGCTCCACCGGCATAACCATATTAAATCCGATATCTATCGCCTGCGTCAGCCAATCTTTGCGCGAACATTCATTCAAAATCACCCCGCAGGGCACACTTGCCGCTTCCGCCACCGCCACCGCCATCGCCCCATACGGCGAAAAGTGTTCCGGTAAAACGCGATTTTGACCGCACATAAAATCCCCATTATAGCCCAGTATAACCGGCGAATGGGTTTCCTCCGCCGCATCAATCACTCCCTGCAGCGAATCCAGACTCCAGGCTTCGAAATAACCTATCGCATACCCTTCCGCCGCCGCTTTTTGCAATAAAGTTTTCATCGCCCGAGCTAACAATTCAATCCGCCTTTCCTGCTGGTTATCCTGATCAAACGTACAATCATAAAATTCATTACTTAACGTGTGCCAGTTCTTCCATCACATGCCACCATTCACCCTCTTTGCGCGTCGGCACCGGCCGCTGCAATGGTTCCGTGTAGGTCCACCACACCTGAGTTACTTTGTCTTGTGCATTGCGTTTCATATCGGCCTCGAAATCATCGCCAACATATTCATAGTAGCAGAACAGATAATACTTGTCTTTTTCCACCTCACCGAGGAAAATGGAAAAGTTACGAAGATTGCAATCATTGATGGTTTTTAACACCTGGGGCCAAACCGCAATATGCAACTGGGTATAGGCCAGAATATCCTTTTCCTCTATCCCCAGAACACATCCGAATCTCCGGCGATTCTTAATCGGTGACGGATCACCATCAAAATGGAACACTTCTACCATCTCGATCCATTTCCCCCTGTCCCGCCTTGCTAACAAGTCGCTTTTATGCCATGCCTCGCCGGCGTTTGCTCCC
Organism: Sedimentisphaerales bacterium; assembly: GCA_016933395.1. Taxonomy (GTDB): domain Bacteria; phylum Planctomycetota; class Phycisphaerae; order Sedimentisphaerales; family SM23-30; genus JAFGBA01. The sequence goes on from JAFGBA010000293.1 coordinate 13,901, forward strand.
GGCTCAACATCAGCGGCATCTTTGTCGCCTATATATTCATAATAACTGAACGTATAATAACTGTTGGTGTCAACCTGCCCCAGATAAACCGACATGTTTCCAATATCGGCGGAATCCATACATGCCTGTAAATACGGCTTTTCCTCGGCATACATTTCGCGACATTCATTCAACTTATCCATCGTAACCGGCGCGACAAATCCGAAACGTTTCACTGTTCTGTGCTCCTCACATCCTGTCATAATAAAAAATAGTACAAACCCCGCTGTTATGATGAACGCCAACCTTACCCGTTTTGGCCCCAAAAAACACTTTATTATTTTTTTCATAATATCCTCTCCACATTTAATTTACATCATGTATTTTAAACCGGTGTATATGTTGATGCAACGAAAAAATTTAAATATTATCATATTATTGTTAAAATATAACACCCCTCAGCCTGCACATACCTTTTGCCCCACGCAAAAGCGGCGACAGGGCGATACAGGCCATCTGTCTGTATCGCCCTGCCAACCAAACGGTAACAAGGAGAATCTGCTTATGCCCTGAA